>JAOZLS010000305.1 GCA_029934705.1 Bacteroidales bacterium
TTGGCGTAAACTAAAAGAACGACTAAAAAAAGAAGGAAATGAAACCGTGACGAATTGTCACGGGTTGAAAATGAAAGCCGCAGATGGTAAAATGCGAAAAACTGATGTGGCTGATACAGAACAACTTCTTAGATTAATACAATCAATACCATCGCCAAAGGCAGAGCCATTTAAAATATGGTTGGCTAAAGTTGGATACGAGCGAATTGAAGAAACTGAAGACCAAGAAAAGGCTAACTTTGCCAAAGTTTAAAACTTTGGCAAAGTTAAGTATCGAGAATTTTATGAGTAAACAATTTTCAAACATGCTTAGTTCATATACTCAAGCGTTAAATAAACAACAAAACCGCAAAGTTACTTTATTTCAAAAACCATTTAAACGTTTACATATTGAAAATGATGAGTATTTTTGAAATATGATACATTACATACATTTTAATCCTGTTCATCATGGTTTTGTAGATAATTTACGAAATTGGGAACATTCTTCTTATAAAAGTTTTTTTTCAAATAAAACAACACAATTAAAACGCCAAGAAGTTATTGAATGGTTTGGAGACAAAGATAACTTTCATCATTTTCATGAAAAAGAAATAGATGAAAAAATGATATTAGATTTAGAATAATACTTTTAACTTTGTCAAAAATTTAATTAAAATTCAACAATAAATATTACAAAAAATTGTTACAACATTATTAAGCAAAACTAAAAACAAGTATTTTGAAAAAATCAATCTCATACATATCAATATTACTAATACTTACTCTGGTAATAAATTCATGTTCTACGGAAAAGAATACCACACTTTCTCGTTTTTATCATAACACCACAGGTCATTTTAATATTTATTTTAACGGTTTAGAAAGTTTTAAAGAAGCCGAAAGAAAAATTAAAGATATGCCCGAAAATTATGAGGTAACACTACCAATTTATAAGGTAGAAAATGAAGAAGTTCCTTCATTAGTTGGTGCCGAAATGGATAGAGCAGTTAAAAAATCGGTAAAAATGATTAAACTACACTCAATTACCGTAAAGCCCGAACGTAAAACGCCTAAAAAAGGAAAAGGTGCATATACATTATCGCAAAAAGAAATTGATTTCTACAATAAAACTGAATTTAACAACTGGGTTGACGATTCCTACCTTCTAATAGGTGTTGCACATTATTATAAACACGACTATTATATAGGAATGAAGTCGATGCAACTTATTCTAAATAAATTTAGAAATGAGGAAATAAGATTTGATGCAATGTATTGGATTGCACGCTCGCACGCTGCCATTGGCGACCATCGAGATGCAATTAATTATATAACAATGCTGAAAGAAGACAAAGAATATACAGGTAAGTTTGATACAAAAATTGAACTTTTATATGCCGATATTTTTATAAAACAAAAAGAATATAAAAAAGCAATAGAGAAACTTGAAATTGTTATTAAAGAAACAAAAAAGAAGAAAGAACGAGCAAGATTAAAATATATTCAGGCACAATTAAATATTAAAATAGATAATAAAGAAGAAGCATTAAGAATTTTTGCCGAAGTAATAAAAATGAACCCACCTTACGACATGGCTTTTAGTGCTAAAATAAATATGGCAAAAGCATACAGTACTGGTTCGAAAGGCTCGGAGCATTTAAAAAAAACTTTACTGAAAATGCTTAAAGATGACAAAAATATTGAATACAAAGACCAAATATATTTTGCACTTGCCGAAATAGAAACAAAAGATGATAATAAAGCCCAAGCTGAGGAATATTATAAACTTTCAGTAAAGAAAAGCGTATCAAATGTAAACCAAAAAGCACTATCGTATTTAGCACTAGCCGATATTAATTTTGATAGAAGAAATTACCTAACAGCAAGTAATTTTTATGACAGTACAATGAGCTTTTTAGATAAAAAATACGCCGATTACGATAAGATATCTAAAAAAGCAAATAATTTATCGTTATTAACCGATAATCTTAAAATTATAATGATACAAGATAGTTTACAGACTGTTGCAAAGATGGACTCGGTAAAAAGGCTTGAATATATAAATGCAATAATAGCAAAAATTAAAGCTGATGAAATTGCTGCACAAAATGCAGGAAACATGGGAAACGATATTTTTAGTGAAGGAGAGTATAATCCACAAGGCAACCAAAATGCAGGGAAATGGTATTTTTATAATCCGCAAATTTTAGCCGTAGGAAAATCAGAATTTAAAAAGAAGTGGGGAGCCAGAAAAATTGAAGATAACTGGAGACGAAAAAATAAAGCCCTAATTGCTGGAACTGATGAAGATGGCAACGGAGGAATTGACTCGTCGGGAAGAGTTACTGATAATAAGAAAGTTGAATACTATTTGCAAGATTTACCATTAACAGACTCCTTAATGAAAGTGTCGGAAGATATGGTTCAAAAAGCGATGTTTAATGCAGGAAATGTTTACGATAAACAAATGAAAGATTATGACGAAGCTATAAAATCTTATGAAGGACTTATAAAACGAGACCCTAAAGGTAGCCTTGTTCTT
This sequence comes from Bacteroidales bacterium, assembly GCA_029934705.1. Taxonomy (GTDB): domain Bacteria; phylum Bacteroidota; class Bacteroidia; order Bacteroidales; family JAADGE01; genus DZBS01. The sequence continues at coordinate 2,525 of JAOZLS010000305.1, forward strand.
GAATCATATTTTAACTTATATTTAATACATTATAATAAAACAAAAGACAAAGCACGTGCTGAATATTACAGAAAAAAAATATTAAATGAATTTCCATACAGCAAATATGCAAATATACTAACCGACCCTAATTATTTAAAAAAGTTAGAAGAGACAAAAGATAAAATTGACGAAATATATGCTCAAGCTTATAATTCTTATAAAAATAATGAATATCAAAATGTAATTTCAAAAGCAGAAGAAGCATTTAAAATTTCGGACCAAAATCATTTAACAGCAAAGTTCTTATACCTAAAAGCTATGTCGTTTGGAAATTTAGGAAATACTGCAAAAATGAAAACGATACTTGAAGAGCTTGTCCTAAAACATCCTAACGACAAAATAACACCTCAGGCACAAGACGTGTTAGACATGCTAAACAGTGGAAAACATGATCCTAATTATTATACTTTTAACGAGAACACAAAATATTATTATGTAGCAACAATTGATAAAAACAAAGCTGTAGCTGATAATATCAAGTTTAAACTGTCTAGCTTTTATTTAGGAACTTATCCTAAAATTAAATTTACAACAGATAATGTGATTTCTACTGGTGGATTTATGCAAATTGTTGTAAAAGAGCTTAAGAATAAAGAGGAAGCTATGGGTTTTTACAATAAAATTATTTCGGAAAATGTGCTAGAGGGTATTTCTGCAAAATATAATCATTTTATTATTTCAGAAGAAAATTATAATAAATTTATGAAACTGCCTATTAGAGAGAAATATATTAAGTTTTTTAACGAGAATTATTAACGGATTCGGTAGGTGAGTTACGAGTTTGTTTTTTGCATAAAGTTTCGCCTAGCATTTGCAATGCTTGATAATATATTTATATCTCATAATTATTAGCTATATATTATTTTTTCATTTCAAACCTTTTGTGTTGCCTATCCATAAATTTATTAAATTTAGGAGGCGTTTCAATTTTTATTTTATGTTTTTTATTGGTAATTGGGTGCTCAAAATTTAATTCTACTGCACATAGTAACAAACCTTTTCCTCTTAAAATTAGTTCGGGCTTTCCATATAATTTATCGCCAAGTATTTGAAAACCTAATTCGGCTGTATGTATTCTTAATTGATGAGTTCGACCAGTTGCTGGTTGTAATTCTATTAAACTTAAATGTTTGTATTTATTAGAAGAAACAGTTTTTAATGTGATAAATGTTGTAAATGCTTGTTTTTCTTGTATTGGAGTTTCAATTTTGCCATTTAATGGTGTTTTACCTATAACTACTGCTTGGTACTTTTTCTGAATTAGCTTTTTTTCAAACTGATTTCCAATAATAATTCTTGCTTTTGAAGTCTTTGCACATAGCAGTAAACCAGAAGTTGCACTATCGAGCCTATGTGTCGGCAAAGCATTTTTTAATGCGTCTGGTTTGTTCGATTGTTTTAAATTATATGCAAGGCAATTTTCTACTGTTTTAAATTGGTTTCCGCTTGTAGCAATTCCTCCAGGCTTATTTATTACAGCAATATATTCGTCTTCATAAACTACATCAAGTTTAAACTTGTAAATTTTGCTATTAACATTTATATCTTCAATAAGTTCAATTATTTGCCCTGGAGTTACTAGTAGGGCAGTGGTTGCAACTTCACAATTAACAAGTATTCTGTTTTTTTTTATTGCTTTTTTTACAGCACTACGAGTTGTTATTGAAGTGAAAATTTTATGAGCATAATCGCTTAATCTAGATTTTTCAGTATTTTTAGGAACAATATGAGTTTCTTTTATTATCATTTTATAAAAATATTATATTTTAATAAGCTCAGCTTGTACAGACTTGTAGCAAATGTTCAGAATAATAATTTTTTACAAATAAGTAAAACATGTAAAGATATAATTTATCTGTAAAATTCATCGCAGAAATATTAATTTTACAACAACTGTTTTTTTTGCAAATATAAATCTTTATTTCAAATTCATAAAAATATTCAATTCTAGTTTTGCAAGATATTCTTTTTGTTCTGTTCTTATAGCTATAGTCCGGACACATGCTACAAGTTCGTGCCAGCAAAATACTCGAGCTTATTCGATTATGATTTTTTTCTTGATACTATATGGTCGGGCATAATAATTAAAATTATATATGCCTTTTTTAAGCATGGATATATCAACAAAAATAACTCTATCATAAATATGATTTAAATGAATTTGGGTGAAATCCCTATTTGAAATCTTTATTTCGGCATATTCACCTATATTAACTAGTGCTATAGAATATGGTTGACAACAATGATTTTCTTTATTAATAACAATAGGCATAGTATCTTTTAGAATTGATTTACTAAGATACTTACACACACGGTAAATTTCTATGCTTTTTTTTATAGTACTATCTTTATTTATAGTACTATACTTTACTATAGCTTTTTTATATATTTGAGGATATTTACAGCAAATCTCAATACTATTTTGTTTGTTTTTATTAAAGCATAGAGTATCATTTATTGATACATTAGTATTATTAAACTCAACTATCATTTTTCCTGAATCATACTCGAAATTTTGAACAGACTTAATGCTTTTTGAATATAAGTCTATTTTAAATTTACAATCCTTTTTTGTACAATCATTTTCAAAAAAGAGTCTTATTGGATCTGACGATACTTTCTCATTGTTAATAACAACATATTCTTTTACTTTACAACTAGAAATTAATAATATAATTGCCAGTAAATTAATAGCTGA
>JAOZLS010000306.1 GCA_029934705.1 Bacteroidales bacterium
AAATTAGAACAAAAATATTCCATTTTCTAAATCAAAATTATTAAAGCAATTCAGTTTACATCATGTTTTTTAGTGTTTAATTATTTTTATTGAGTTAGAATTTTCGGGATTTAGTAAATATAATCCATTAGGTAAACTATTAAGTTCTATCTTTTCTTTATTTGATACTAATGTTTTTGATAAAACGATTCTTCCAGTAATATCAAAAATTGTAATTTTTTCATTAATTAAATTTTCGATAATAATAAAATTTGACATAGGATTGGGGTAGCAAACTATTTGTGAAGATATTTGTTTGTTAATACGAGAAGGTGTAGTTTTCTTTATTTTACTAATCCACACATCAACTTCTCCGTTATTGCCATTTATATAATTATCGTTTGATGTAGTTTTTCCTGTTAAATAGATAAATTCACCTGTTTCACTTGGTACAATATCTTGTATTGCGTCACTTTCGGTTCCTCCTATTTTATATGTAAATATTGAGTCTAAGTTTGAATTGAAATTTACAAGCCAAAAATCTGATAATCCATAATGTTCTCCTGTAGCATAGAAGTCAGTGCTTAATGTTGATCCATAAATATAAAAACCACCAGTGTTGTCTGATTTTATTCCATAAATAAGTTCACCCTCAGACCCACCAAAAGTATTTTGTGCAATTTCTTCTCCTACATTATTTGTTTTAAGAATCCAACAGTCGTTTTCTCCATAACTAGTATTGATATGTGAACCTCCGCCAGTTATCCAACTTGAAATAATATAATTTCCTTCATTATCTATTTCTATTCCTCTGGGGAAGTTGTCGCTATCGCTACCATAAAATTCTTTAGTCCAAATTGTATCTGCATTATTATCTATTTTAACTAGCCATAAATTATCTGGCATTGAGTATGTTTGTGTTCCTATAGCAATATATCCAGAGTTGTCTGTTAGTTGCTTTATGTCAAATAAAGAATTTGCATTATATTCGTCATGATTTTCTCCTGCAATTCTTTTAGAAACAATTTTATCTCCATTTTCAATATTAACTTCAAGTAACCAAGCTGCCATAAATTTTGAAAAATCAAGAGTTAAATCTCCATTAATTGAACTCGATTGCCCAATTGCATATATATTACCATCTGAATTTTGAATTATTTTGAAGAGTTTGTCCATCCCGCCGACTTCTCCACCTCCACCGTATAGTTTGCTCCATATTATTTCTCCATCATTGGAGAATTTTGCAATAAATCCGTCGGTATTGCTTTCATCCGCATCATGATTGTTCAAAAAATCAGTGTTGTTTGAATAAGTAAATCCTGCAACAACACAGCCACCTTCATCAAGTGCAACAATACTTGTGGCTGCATCATAATTTGTTCCTCCAAAAACTTTTGTCCAAAGTGTATCTCCATCTGCATTTAATTTAACAAGCCAGCAATCTTGGTCTCCTATTGTATTATTTACATAACCATCAGAAGAAACAGTATTTGTAAGCATATAAATTTCATTATCTGCCGATATACAAACATTTGTTTTTGATTCATAATTATAACCGTAAGGCTCATTGCTACTTCCTCCTATTGTTTTTGTCCATACAGTATCTACTTGTATTTGTGAAAATACAAAACTTGATAAAAACAATGCTATAACTGTAATAAATAAATTCTTTTTCATTTTTAAAATTATTAATTATTGATAAATACTTTTTTTGTTATTATTTTTCCTTTATGTTTTAATTTTACAATATAATTTCCTGTTGGTGAATTAAGTTGAATTTTTGTGTTATCTGAGTTTATATTATTTTGATATATTTTTTGACCAAGAATATTATATATTTCAAGTTTGGCAGATGTGTTTTCTGAATTTATTATAACATTTACAATATTAGAATGTGAATAAATTGATACTACATTATTTATTTCAAGTTGATTAATATTGGTTTGATCAGATTTAAAAACAAGTTGAAAACGGTCGTAATAATTTTGATTATTTGTTTCAAATTCATAAGTTTGAATTTCTTTTAAATCAATTATTATATCTTTATATATATCTTTTAGATAAATATTTGTATGCTCATCAAAATTTAGTTCGGTTGCCGTTATTTTGCAAGTTCCTGCTGTACCTGAGCGAAATCCTATCGGGATAATCGTTTCTTCGTTGTATTCGGATAACGAGCTTATTGCAAGCCAATTATTATTTGTAGTAATTGTATAAATTTGCGGAACTTGTTCTGATGTTGAAAAAAGTTTGTAGGCATCAAATCGTCCATCGTATTCAGGGCTTGCTTCTGGTAAAAAACGAATAACAGTTTCGTCTGTTATGCCATCTTTTTCGGCTTTAAACCTTATAAATTCTTGTTCTACAATGTTTTTCGTAGCTGCTTTATAGAAGTTTGTTGCAGTGTTGTGTTCCCTACAAGCGTTGGTGAAAAGAATAGATGAAGCACCTGAATTGTTTGCTTTAACAAAAACGGATTGGAATGCTGGAATATATTGAGACCCCTCATTAGCCGAAATTGCTGGATAAGACGCATCGTCGCCTCCGCCATCAACATAATATTTATAATTGTTATAATTTGCAGTTCCGTCGTCGTCGTAATAATAAATTGCAGCATCAATATTTGTTTTTGTAATATTACCGCTTGTCCAGTCTATTGCCGAGGGGTAAGGGTTTCCTATTAAATTCCAACCATCAAACATAGCATCGTTGTGTGTTGCTGTATTGTCGGTATAATTAAGATTTATAGTTTGGTCGCCTGAGTTTACATTTCCTGAAAAAATTTTAGTTCCCGCAGCGGTTTCATAGGCAACATATCCTGTTCCTGGAGTAAAATTGCCAGAAAATGAAGTCCAGCCCATAATGTCATTAATAAAATCGTTTGCATTCCACGAGTCAGCAATGGTTTCGTCCCAAGAATAAAGGTTTGTTGTAACAAATTGACTACTATTTTGAACATCGACAGGCGAGGCAAAATAATGCCAATTATTTGCTGTCATGTATCGTTCGGCATTCGTTATTCCTGAGCCTTGCACTGTGCTTTTTGTAATAAGCGAAGCCGAAGCAGTTAAATTGGTTGGCGATTTGAAATTTGCTGTTCCATTGATAGTAAAAGGGTCGTTTACAGTAAATTGTTCGCCTGCATTGGCAGTAAAAATAGCCGATGAACCTACGGTGAAGTCATCTACTTCGCTTAGTAGCCCAGTTGCAAGAATAGCCGAGTTAAGAACAATATCGGGTGTTCCTTTAACTTGATGTATTCCAATATTGTCGGTAGTTATTGGTATGCGTCCTTTCGACCAGTTGTTTATTTCAGCCCAGTTGGTGTTATCAGTTCCCCACCAACGATTAAAAACAGTACTTTCCTGCCATATTGGTCCAGTTGTTTCTCCATCTGCATTATCAGCATTGTTTTTAAGTGTACCATTATTGTTCCCTTTATAATCGGTTACTGTTGTTGTGTTACCAAAATGATTAAAATTGTAATAAGCCATAAGATTGCTTGTTGTAGCATCGGTAAGCTCGGTTGCTGAAAATTCTTTGTGCATGTGGTCTTGTATTTCTGTGGCAGTTCTTACATCGTCCCAAATACGTAATTCGTCAATATATCCAGGAAAATCTCTACCATTATTAGCATAACCTCCACCTTGCCTATCTGCAAGATAAAAGAAGTTACCAAAAACTTCGGAACTTGCACTATAAGAGCTTGTTTGTTTTAAAACTCCATCTAGATAAATTTTTGCCTCATTTGCTACATCATCATAACTGCATGTTACATGATACCATTTATTGAGAGTTAAAGCTCCGGTATTTCCCATTACAACATTGTTAATAAGAAGGGCATAACCTGTTGAACTCTGACCTTCCAGCGAAATATCTGAGGCTCCTGTTGCTCCTTCCCAAATATGACAAGCATCAGCGGCAGTAGGCTTTATCCAAAGTTCAACTGTAAAAGTTGTAATTGCACTCCAATTATTTGGTGCTGTGTTTGTGGGAATGCTTACCCAAGCATCTGAACCATCAAATTGAAGACAATTTCCTGGCTCTGGCGGAATTTCATACATAAGGTGATATTCGTTTCGTGATGGGTCTGCTACGCTTTTGGTTAATTTATCGTTTCCTATATCAAGAGTTACATCTAAATTGCTTGTCCATGCTCCTGAGGCATTGTTGGTTCGGTATGCAAGGTCTAATTGTGATTCGTCCGACCATGTTTTATATCCGTTATACATAAGTTCTAAATCGTAGGTTGGAGCTTCGCCGTTTGCAGGAAAAACTCCCCAGTAATGTCCGGGAATAATAGTTCCGGCACTTCCTGTTGTTGTAACATCATTTGGAGTGTCGTTTACTTTATAAATTTGCACACCATCGGGGTTTGTTGTTCCTCCCCAGTTTGATATTGTTAAAATATCTCCTTTTTCATCTTTAATTTTAACTTCTGTAGTTATTTCATCGTTGGTATTCCAAACGGGAGTTCCTGCAATAGTTCCGTCGTTGGTGTTTGATGTAACATCGGTAAGTGTTGTTCCACTTCCTTCTTCAAAATCGTAAACAGCAATAATATTTGCTTCGGGAGCATAAGTTCCGTACATCGCATTAAAAATTTGTATTTCGCTAAGTGTGGTATTCCATATTTTAACTTGGTCTATTTTTCCGTTAAAGAAATTAGAATTATCTTTAGCTCCAATATAAGTATTGCTTGCAGCATAATCTAAATTATCTGTTCCTGTTCCGTCTTCTACTGCGTCTATATATAGTTTAATTGTTCCCGAAGAGCTTTTTGTAAATGCTACATGATGCCAATTATCATCATTCACTACTGTTGTTGAATTGGCTATTGTAGTAATATATTTTTTGTATTCTATTTGTCCAGATCCATTTATGAAAAATTCAAACTGGTCGGTATCAGTGCTTGAACTTAGATATTGAGTAATAATTACAACTCCGTTAACACTACTCGGTAGCTTTATCCAACAAGCAAAAGAATATTCTTGTGTTGCATCTGTGGTAGAAAACATAGATGATGATAAATCTATTTCATCATCAAAACCATCAAATGTAATTGTTGTATTTTCTGTATAAAGAAAAGTGCTTTCGTTTCCTATAGCAGCTCCTGATGTTACCCATGTTGGTTGGGCATAAGCAGGAATTGAGCATATTATCAGTATAAGAATTAATTGGATTATTTTTTTCATTTTTTTAGTTTTAATTTGTTAGAAAAATATGACGCTCAAAGGTGCTTTGCATGTTTTGAGGTCTTTTTGTTAGTTTTTTGTTCC
>JAOZLS010000050.1 GCA_029934705.1 Bacteroidales bacterium
GAAGACGGCAAACAAGGTTGGATAGCAAAAGATGAATTGCGTATTTTGTAATGTTAATATATTTGACTTTAATTTAAAATGTTGTTGGTCGATATAAATTGCCTAAGTGAGGTGTTTTTACCTCGCTTCTTCTACCTATTTCAGGTAAAAACACCTGAAATAGGTAGAAGAACATCGCCATTTTAAACAAAAGCCAAATATATTTAAGAAACAATATTAATGTGCTTTAAAATTATAAATAGGTTTAATTATATCTATAATATCAACAGTATCAGTTATTAAGTCTATTATTTCAGCCATTGGTTTGTAGGCATCAGGAGCTTCATCAATTGTATTTTTTCCTACCGATGACGAATAAATACCTTGCATTTGTTTTTGAAAACTTGATAACATTATACTTTTTTTTGCCTGAGTTCTACTCATTAACCTTCCAGCACCATGCGGAGCAGAATAATTCCAATCTTCGTTTCCCTTACCAATACAAATTAAAGAACCATCACGCATATTAATAGGTATTAAAAGCTTTTCATCTTTCTCAGCACTAACCGCACCTTTTCGCAAAATCATACGCTCAAAATCTATATAATTATGAATAGTTTCAAATGAATACTCTTCGGTTAAACCAGCATTGTCTAAAATAATATTAGCCATAACTCTACGATTTAAGCTTGCATATTCTTGCATAATTTTCATATCGTGCATGTAATCATCAAAAAAGTTTTTCTCTAAATATGCTAAATTCTTATCTTTTGCAGATATTATATTAGATTTCGCATCTTGTATAACTTGCTGAATTTCAGAAAACCTATTTTCTGCTTTTAACTTTTCAATAATACCTCCAATTTCATTTTTTGTATTTATATTTTTAATTGCAGTTTTTTGATACAAACTAGCCACATCGTTCCCAATACCACGACTACCAGAATGTATAACTAAAAATAACTCACCTTTGCCACCTTTGCCAATTTCAATAAAATGATTTCCACCACCTAAAGACCCAATAGATTTTTTTGCACGCTCAATATTTAACTCATATTTACGCTTTAGTTGCGAAAAATCAAAATCTACTTGCTGTTTTTTATGAATAGAACGCCCACTTGGTACTTTCTCGTTTATAACTTTATCTAATTTTTCTAAATTAATCTTACTCTCTTTTAACTTAACAGTTAGCATTCCGCAACCAATATCAACACCAACTAAATTAGGCGTAATCTTATCTTTAATAGTCATTGTTGTACCAATAGTACAGCCAACTCCTACATGGCAGTCGGGCATAATTCTAATAATAGCATCTTTATACGCAGGAAACTCAGCCAAATCGGTAATTTGCGATAATACAGGACTCTCTACCGAATCGGAAAAGATTTTAACTTCTTTACCCGAATTTGTTATTATTGTTTTCATCTGTTTAAAATTTATTTTAAAAGTTAGATGCGACACCAGCATGCTATTTTTTTTTAAGTATTTTATAATCAGTAAAAAAAGGATACCCAACAAAAAATATTTACTTAATTAATAATAAAAGTATTAAATATTAAATGCTTATTATTAAGAGTCTTGATTGCTAGAAAGTGTTAATTTTTAAGTGTCTTATCTAAATCCAACAATCAAATGGTTAGCTATAAAAATACAGCTTACAAAATTAATTAATATAAATAATTTTTCGTTAAGGTATCCAAAATTTTATATTTCGTGAGTATAATTAAACTCATCAATCAACGATTGAGTATTATCAATTTTTTCAATAACAATATTTATTATTTTTAAAACTTCAACTTTTGAAAGTTGTACTTTTTTAGTAATAATAATATCAGAATAATCAGTTGAAATAACTCCCTGTTTAGTATCAAGACTATTCAACATTTGCAGTTCCATTTTTAATTCCGAAATCTCAAATATTTTGGGTTGAATTTCCAAAGCGGCTTTAGCCAATTTCAATTTCAGATTTACGAGTTCAGCAACTTTTTCCTTTCTGCTTTGTAATAATTCACTCATATTAAATTCAAATTCATTCTCAATTTGAATAGAGTTATTATCCTGTATTAAATTTGTTAACTGAGAAATAGCTACTACTAAATTTTTCTTCTTTTTTAGTGCTTTATAAACTTTCATTTTTCTATGTTTTTAATTCAATACAAAGTAAAACACAAACTACGCAATGATTTTGCGTAATAAAAAAAATAATTATATTTGTGCTATGGCTATAAATAAAAACGCATTAATACGATATAGAATTATTGATAAATGTTTACAAAATAAGTACAGAAAATGGACATTAAATAATTTAATTGAAGAATGTTCAAATGCACTATACGACTACGAAGGACGAAATATAAATGTAAGTAAGCGTACAGTTCAAATGGATATTCAAATAATGCGAAGCGATAAATTAGGTTATAATGCACCAATTGAAGTTTATGATAAAAAATATTATAGATATAAAGATTTAGACTTTTCGATAAATAATATTCCTCTAACTGAAAATGATATGAATGTTTTGTCGGAAACAATAGAAATATTAAAACAGTTTAAAAATATTTCATTATTCTCGGAACTAAATGGCGTTTTTCAAAAATTAGAAGATAAAATTTATGCAGAAAAAGATAACATTAAACCAATTATATATTTTGAAAAAAATGAAAATTTAAAAGGGCTAAAATTCATAGATTTAATATATCAAGCAATACAAAAAAAAATAGTATTGAATATAGAATATAAACCATTTCAAGCAACTAAATCATTCATAATAAATTTTACACCCTACATACTTAAAACATACAACAACCGGTGGTTTGTAATAGGTAATAACAATGAAACAAAGAGGATACAAACCTCAGCGTTAGATCGAATTAAAGCTATTGATTATAACTTAAAAACTGAATACATAAATGATGATTTTGATGGTGATGATTATTACAAAAATACAATTGGCGTAACAGTATTATGGGACTCAAGAATAAGACGTGTAGTTCTTAAAATTGACAAAGAAAATGCTCCATATATTGTAACAAAGCCTTTTCATAAATCTCAAAAAATTAAAGAAAAATTACCCGATGGAAGTATAATTATTCAAATAACAGTTCATCTAAATTATGAACTAGACAGACTAATTCTGGGTTTTGGAGAATCAATTGAAGTTGTTTCGCCAAAATCTTATAGAGATATTATTATTAGAAAATTATCAAATGCAGTTAAAAATTACAAATAAAACATTCTCAAGCTAACACATCAATGTTAAGTTTTCAAAATTAATATGTTTAATTGAATCTTCGCCAAAAGCTTCTACTGCTTTTTCATCTGTAGCTTCTACTTTGTAAGTAGCCTTTTCGCCAAAAACAACCGAAAATAAAACAGTTAGCAATTCACCACTTTCAGAATCTTTGATAAAGACTTTTGCCAAGTTTTTTTCTGGTACACATAATAAATTTTTATTACAAACAGGACAAAATACATCAACTTTTTCTCCTTTTTCAAAAATTAACGACGAATTTTTAACATAAGTATAATTACCTAGTTTAGGACTTAAAAAAATAATTCCTCTTTCGCCTGATTGCTTTTTTACTGATAGCACTACATAATTATCAATTCTTAGGCGAGACTTGCATTTCGGACATAAATATTCGTTTTCCATAACATATAAATTTTAATCTAAGTTACAACAAAATAAGCATAAAGGCAAGCAAAAAAAAACTTCAACCCACAATATTTGTTATAAATATTATAAGTTGAAGACTTTATATATAGAAATATTAAAGGCAAATACTACTCAGACTCTTTCATAGCATTTGTCATTAATTCAATTTCTTTTTCAAACATAAATAGGCTAGCTTTATCATTACCCAAAAGGTTTAATTTATCGAGTACAGTTCTAAATAAACTTTCTTCTTCAATTTGCTCTGCCACATACCATTGTAAGAAATTTTGAGTAGTAAAATCTCTTTCATCAATACAAACACCAACTAATTCGCTAATGGCATTTGAAATCATAATTTCATGCTCTAAAATTTCAGAATAAATAGCTCGTATTGATTCATAAGTTATTTTTGGCTGGTCAGACTGTGGAACAATTGCATGTGCTCCCCTATCATTTACAAAACGAAATAATTTAAGCATGTGCTGTCGTTCTTCGTCAGAATGCTCATATAAAAAATTTCCAGAAGCCTCAAAGCCATTAGTTTCGGCCCATGATGCCATTGCAAGATATAATTGTGATGAAAAATGCTCTAATTCAATTTGCTTATTTAAAGCATCTACAACTTTTTGTTTTAACATATCAGTTCTATTTTAATTAATATTATTTTACAAAAATAGAAAGCTTAAACTATAATAACGAAAGATTTATAGTATTTAAAAACATAAATAGGAAAAATATAAATTTATGTAACTTCCTAAATAAACTATTCACTTTACAACCTATCTAAATTTGATTGTATATGTTTGGTAAATCGCCGATTTTTTACTACTTTTGGCTGACTCAAAAAATAAATAAATCAACATATCGTTTTGATTACAAGATGATTACAAAAACAATTCATAAATATAATATTCATTATACAATTTTAATAATAAAAGTATGAAAGATCAAATTTCAAAAATTATTTGGACAGAAGTTGACGAAGCTCCTGCTTTGGCAACCTATTCTTTACTACCAATTGTAAATGCTTTTACAAAAGCAGCAGGCGTAATTGTAGAAACAAAAGATATTTCTTTATCTGGTAGAATTATTGCTAATTTTCCTGAAAACCTAAACGATAATCAAAAGATTTCTGATTATTTAGCAGAATTAGGAGAATTAACACAAGTACCTGAAGCTAACATTGTAAAATTACCAAACATTAGTGCATCAATACCACAACTACAAGCAGCAATTAAAGAATTACAAGACAAAGGATACAATCTTCCTAATTACCCAGAAAATCCTAAAACTGAAGAAGAAATTGCTTTAGTAAATAGATTTGCAAAAGTATTAGGTAGTGCTGTTAACCCTGTATTACGTGAAGGAAATTCAGATAGAAGAGCTGCCCTTTCTGTTAAGAAATTTGCTCAAAAGAATCCACATAGAATGATGAAGGACTGGCCAAGTACTTCTAAAACTCATGTTGCTTACATGAAACAAGGCGACTTTTATGGTAACGAAAAATCAGTTACTATTGAAAAAGCAACTGATTTTAAAATTGAATTAGTTGAGGGAAATGGAAATACTACAATACTTAAAGACGGATTAAATGCAGTTGAAGGCGAAATTCTTGATGCTACATTTATGAGTAAAAATGCTTTAAGAAACTATTTTGCCGAAGAAATAAAATCTGCAAAAGAAAATAATATAATGCTTTCTTTACATCTTAAAGCAACAATGATGAAGGTGTCTGACCCAATTATGTTTGGTCATGCTGTTTCTGTTTTCTACAAAACAGTTTTTGAAAAACATGCCGAAATAATTAAAGAATTAGGTGTAAATATTAACAACGGATTAGCAGATTTATACACAAAAATTCAAGATTTACCAGAAGATAAAAAAGCAGAAATTGAAGCAGACATAATGGCTGTTTACTCTGTACAACCAGAATTAGCAATGGTGGATTCAGACAAAGGAATTACCAATTTACATGTACCAAACAATGTAATTATTGACGCATCAATGCCAGTTGTTGTAAGAGACGGCGGAATGATGTGGGGAACAGACGGAAAATTACACGATACTAAAGCATTAATTCCTGACAGATGCTATGCAACAATGTACCAAGAAACAATAGAAGACTGCCAAAGACACGGAGCATTCAACCCTGCAACAATGGGTAATGTTGCCAATGTTGGTTTAATGGCTCAAAAAGCTGAAGAATATGGTTCGCACCCTACAACTTTTGAAATTCCTGCAAACGGAACAGTTAAAGTTATTGATGCTGCTGGAAATGTATTAATGGAAAATAATGTAGAAGCAGGAGATGTTTGGAGAATGTCAAGAGCTAAAGATATTGCAATTGAAGACTGGGTAAAATTAGCTGTAAATAGAGCTAAAGCAACAAATAATCCTGCAATTTTTTGGTTAGATAAAAACAGAGCTCATGATGCTCAACTAATTATAAAAGTTGAGAAATATCTAAAAAATCATGACACAACAGGTTTAGACATTCAAATAATGTCTTTAGTTGATGCAATTAAGTTTACTCTTGAAAGAGTAAGAAAAGGCGAGAACACAATTTCAGTAACAGGTAATGTATTACGTGATTATTTAACAGATTTATTCCCTATTTTAGAACTAGGAAGTAGCTCAAAAATGTTATCGGTAGTACCATTATTAAAAGGTGGCGGATTATTTGAAACAGGTGCAGGAGGTTCAGCTCCAAAACATGTTCAGCAATTTGTATCCGAAGGTCATTTACGTTGGGATTCTTTAGGTGAATTTTTAGCCCTAACCGTATCACTCGAACATTTAGGAAATAACTTCGACAATAAAGAAGCTTTAATTTTAGCCGATACTCTTGACGGTGCTGTTAGCAAATACCTTGAAAATGGAAAAGCTCCATCACGAAAAGCTGGTGAACTAGACAATAGAGGTACTCATTTTTATTTAGCACAATACTGGGCACAAGCTTTAGCTGAGCAGAATAAAGATACAAATTTAAAAGAAAAATTTACAACAGTAGCAAAGCAATTAAGCGATAATGAAGCAACAATTCTTGCTGAAATTGCAGCTGCCGAAGGAAAAACAACAGATATTGGAGGTTATTTCAGACCAGATTTCGATAAAACAAATAAAGCAATGCGACCAAGTGCAACTTTAAATTCAATTATCGACAATATTTCATAATTGTTGAAAAATACAATTTCAAAAAAAGACTTAGTTTTTACTAGGTCTTTTTTTTGTTAAAAAGTATTAATAAAAAGATAAGATTATTCCATTTTTTCTATATATATTTGTAACCAATGTTTAAGGTTGTATAATATGGTTATAAAAAAATACTATTCGCTTTCAGAAGCATCAGAAATATTAGGAAAAAGCAAAGAGACTCTAAGAAGGTGGGATAGAGACGGGAAACTAACCGCTGTTCGTGAACCAATTAGTAATTATAGAGTCTATAAAAAAGAACAATTAGATATCTTCTCTAATTTTATTTCAAATGAATTAGACGAAATTATAAATAATACTGTTAAGCCTAATTACAAATATAATTTATTAGATCTTTTTGCAGGAGCTGGAGGTTTGGCTTTAGGTTTCGAAAATGCAGGTTTAAAATGTGCTGTTCTTAATGAAATAGACAAATGGGCCTGCCAAACGTTAAGGGACAACAGACCAAATTGGAATATTTTAGAAGGTGATGTAAAATCTTTTGATTTTACAAAGTACCAGAATAAAGTACAAGTTGTTGCAGGAGGCTTTCCTTGTCAATCTTTTAGTTATGCTGGTAAACGCTTAGGATTTAAAGATGCCAGAGGAACGTTATTTTACGAATTTGCAAGAGTTGTAAAAGAAGTAAAACCTCCAATATGCATAGGAGAAAATGTAAAAGGATTACTATCTCATGATAAAGGTAAAACTTTAGAAGGAATGATTTCTATTTTAGATGAAATTGGTTATAAAGTTGCACCTATAAAAGTATTAAAGGCAATTAATTACAGAGTTCCGCAAAAAAGAGAGCGATTAATTCTAGTAGGAATTAGAAAAGATATAAATATTGAATTTTCATATCCTAAGCCTCATAATAAAATCTACAATTTATCTGACGCACTAAAAAAAGGTGAATTATATAGTAGCAATGTACCTAAGTCTGATGGTTCAAAATATCCTGAACACAAAAAAGAAGTTTTAGATTTAATTCCACCCAAGGGTTATTGGAGGGATTTACCTTTAGATATTCAAAAAGATTATATGGGGAAAAGCTTCTATTTAGGAGGCGGGAAAACCGGTATGGCTAGGAGAATAGGATGGGATGAACCAAGTTTAACATTAACTTGCAGCCCTGCCCAAAAACAAACAGAAAGATGTCATCCAGACGAAACTCGCCCTTTTACAGTTCGTGAATATGCTAGAATACAAACATTTCCTGATAACTGGACTTTCTCTGGTTCTATATCGCAACAATATAAACAAATAGGAAATGCAGTTCCCTGCAATTTGGCTGAGGAAATAGGTTATTCGGTAATTAATTTTTTAAATAAATATACAGTAAATAATCAAGAGAATTTTGTTGAAATTTCTTTGGATAAAGAGTCTATCGTTTCATCCAATATTTTAGTACCGTCAACCTCAAGAGCAACCTCACCAACCGCATCAATTAATTCAAAATAAAAATTTTCTCGTCCAGTTATTCTATGCCAAAATTCTTGTCCTATAATAACTGGATATTTTTCATTTATTCGTTTATAATGAGAGCTAAGTTCACTTTCTTCTCCATAAACTACACCTAAAACCATGTCATTTATTCCAATATTCAAATTATTTGTTCTAGCTAAATTTATGACTCCCTTGAAATGACCAAAAATAGTTTCAACATCATCAAAATTAATAGTATTTGGTCCAGATTTTAATTGACAATATTTTTTTCGCCCATCAATAGCATCCACAAATTCAATATCAATTCCTGATGTAGTTGAACCAAAGCCTTCAAATAGTTCGCTTATCAATTTTTGAAATCTCATACCAAATGATGTATTAATTGATGAACCTAACACTCTGGGCAACACTAATGCCTCTGCAATACTTCTAGGATTATCGTTTCCTTTTAAAAAATTTGCTAAATATTTATATAGAAAAGGATTTACATTATAATTTGATAATTTACTAGCCTTTTTACAAGCAGTCATTATATGAGCTTCAACTATTTCATTCCTAAAAAATGTTTTTGCTTTTTTTAAAAGTAATATCTGGTCTTTTTCTTTCATTTGTTTATATATAAATATCCTATTAACAATAAAACCGCCTTTTCCCTCGAAACTATTCCGAGGGAGCATCTAAAAATCCAGACCAAAAGTATCTTTGAATTTATCTAAATTTTCATTTTTTCCTTGTAGGTATGTATATTTTTCTCTATCAGTATAGGGTTTTCTTGTAACACCAATAACTTCATCTATTAAAACAAACTTTAATTCAATATTTTTGGTTTTAAGTATAAATCGTAAATTGTCTAGAAATTTTCCTTTCATTGTTTCTAAACCATCTCTTTTTACTTGTCCAACAATTGGTACTTCAAGCACATTATTTTCTTTCAATACAGGAGCAGTCCCTTTTAAAACGCCATAAAGTCGGGGCGAAGATTTAACTTTAGTAAGAAGTTCTTGCCAAGCGTTTTGTGCTTGTTCATCTGTAATTTGTGCTGTACCAAAGTTTGAAGTAGATTGTTTTGTTTCTTCAGCTTTAGACTTTTCTACTTTTAATGGCTTTTTTAATGAAATACCAGAACCTAAAGGCTTAATATTTGATTTTACAACTGGCTTTTCAACAGCTTTTTCTTCTTTTTTTATCTCTTTTTTTTCCTCAGTTACAATATTTTGAGCTACTACTTCTTTTTTCTCTTCAACCACATTTTTTACAACTGGCTTTACTGGTGCAGCTTGCTCTTGCACAACTGGTTGCTGAACAACTTGCTGCTGAACATTTGTAATATTACAAAGTTTCATTAATGCTAATTCAACTTGCAAACGCTTATTTTTACTATCACGGTAAGCCAAATCGCATTTATTTGAAATATCAATTGCATGTAACAGAAATCTGACATCACATTTTTGCGATTGCTCTAAATATTTTTTCTTTATACTCTCCCCTACCTCAATAAGTTGAATAGTTTCTGGGTTTTTACAAACCAAAATATCACGCAAATGTGTACTTAGTCCCGAAATAAAATGATGCCCATCAAAACCATTATCTAAAATTTCGTTGAAAGTTAAAAATGCTTCTGATAAGTTATTCTCCAAGAAATAATCTACAATCTTAAAATAATAGTCGTAATCTAAAATATTCAGATTCTCAATTGCATCTTTATAAGTAATATTTTTTCCTGTAAAACTAACTATTTGGTCAAAAAACGACAAAGCATCACGCATTGCTCCATCTGCCTTTTGCGAAATAATATTTAAAGCATCTGGTTCGGCTGTTATTCCTTCTTTTTCGGCAACGTATTGCAAATATTGTGAAGAGTCTTCAACTTTAATTCTATTAAAATCGAAAATTTGACAACGTGATAAAATTGTTGGTATAATTTTATGTTTTTCGGTTGTTGCCAAAACAAAAATTGCATATTCTGGTGGCTCTTCTAGTGTTTTTAGAAATGCATTAAATGCTTGAGTCGAAAGCATGTGAACCTCATCAATAATATATACGCTATGTGTTCCGATTTGGGGAGGAATACGCACTTGCTCAATTAAACTTCTAATATCTTCGACTGAATTATTAGAGGCTGCATCGAGTTCGTGAATATTATATGAACGATTTTCATTGAATGATTTACAAGATTCGCACTCATTACAAGCTTCAAAATCGTCGGAGCGATGTTCACAATTTATAGTTTTTGCAAAAATTCTGGCACAGGTAGTTTTTCCAACTCCTCGTGGTCCGCAAAACAAATAGGCATGTGCTAAATGATTATTTTTTATCGAATTTTTAAGTGTTGTGGTTATAGATGCTTGACCAATAACCGACTTAAAATCCATTGGTCTATATTTCCTGGCTGATACTATAAAATTTTCCATTTAATCTTAGTTCTTATTTAAGTAACAAAGTTAAAAAACAATTAATGATATGCAAGATTTCGTTATATTTGAAATGGTAATTTTTATATTAAATATATTAACATAAAACACCCTTGACTTTTTATAGTTTGGATATATTAATCAAAAGAATATTTACATTATTTCAACATATATACCTAATAATTAATAGTTTAAAGTAGCACAAGTATATTAGTCGTAATGATTTAACAGAAAGTCAAAATTTAACTATATAGTTTATCAAAAAATAATTATTCTATTTCTACAAAATAATAACCTCTGCTTCAAGCTGTATTCCAAATTTTGAATAAACCTCTTGCTGTATAAATTTTGAAAAGTAGTGTATTTCACTCCCTTTTGTTTCGGCATATTTGACAATAACAAGGGCTTGATTTTCGTGAGTTCCAACATTATTTTTTCTAAGTCCTTTTAAACCTGCTAAATCGATAAGCTGACCTGCTGCGGCCTTCACTGCATTTTCGGATATTGGATAAGAAACTAATGTTGGGTATTTTATAAGTAATTCTTCGTATAAAGATTTACTTATAATAGGATTTTTAAAGAAACTTCCTGCATTGGGTAATTCATCGGTATTGGGTAATTTTTTTTCTCTAATATTTACTACTGCCTGCCTAATATTTTGTACATTTATATTTTCAAAATTCTCTAATTCTGCTTTTATATTACCATAAGCTATATTAAACTTTTCAAGTTTTGATAATTTAAAAACAACTGAACTTACGACATACTTATTCTTATATTCATTTTTAAAAATACTATCTCTATAACCAAATTTACAGTCGTAATTTGAAAATATTTTTGTTTTTGCTGAATCTATTTCAACTGTATTTACTTCATAAATTACATCTTTTGCTTCTACTCCATAAGCTCCAATATTTTGGACTGGCGTTGCTCCTACTGTTCCAGGAATTAACGAAAGATTTTCTACTCCATAAAAGTTTCTATTTACACAAAACTCAACAAAATTATCCCAAACAACTCCTGCATCAGCTTTTATATAGGCAAAATCATCATTTTCATCTATAATTTCTATAGATGTATTTTGCATGTTTATTATTAATCCCTCAAAGTTTTGGGTAAACAAAATATTACTCCCACCTCCTAAAACAAAAATTCTAGTATGTTTATTTTCTTTTTTTTCAAGAAAACTAATAAGGTGATTTTCAGATTTGCAAGCGAAAAAAGATTTTGCTGAATAATCTGTTTGAAAAGTTGTATAACTTTTTAGCGAATAATTAGAAATAGCTGTCAATGAGGAATATTTGTAGTTTAAACTTTTTTTGATTCAATTTTAACTTGCAATACAAAGTACTTTCTGTTTTTTGCCGCAGGAATAAAAGTATATCCTAATTTATGACAAGTTTTTCGGGCTATATCAATTAAACCTAAACCAGCACCGCCTTTGCCAGACAACACTCCTTCTCTCAATTGTATTTTATACATTTCTTTTAATTCTTCTCGGGTTTTAGAATTGAGTCCATCAATGGTTTTAGTTAATTTTGTTTCGTCTTTTGAATCAATGCTATTAGAAGTATAAATGTAATAAGTAGTATTTTTCTTACCTAACATAAATAAGCCTTTACCAAACTCTAAATCATTAAATAATTCGGCAGAATGTTTACTCATATTTTGAAGAATCTCGACAACCGTATGATGTAATTTTCTTTTAACAGATTTATCTTCCTTATTATTATCGGTTTCATCACTTGTTAATGCGGTGAACATTTTAGTAATTTTATGATGAAATTTTCCTATATAAACTAATGAGATACCATTATCTTCCAAGGTTTCGTATAAATTCATTATTGAACCAACAAATTTAATATCGTCTTTCTGCATGCTATATGGTTGTCGAGATTTATTCATTTGAATATTCAAAAATAATAAAGATAATTTTATAAATCATCACTTACTGCAACTTTTTTATTCCAACAAGCACACTACTCCAATTTGCGGCTTTCCAGATGCCCTTATCATTCTTCTTTAATGTGATAGGACGAGGCGATGCTGCTCCCGAACATTTAATAAAAACTTTGAAAGGTCCTGTTTTTATATCCCCACTATACGGATTAGTACTATACACAAATTTATAAGGGAATTTTACAAAATAACCGTTATCAACAGACGAACCATCGATATAAGCATTAGTCAAGTTTTTATCTTTAGCCATCTGGTTGGTAATTAACTGTATATCGCCTCTTCTTAAAGCATAACCTTTATAAGTAGAGCCTGTCTCCAGTCTATTTTTATCAACTGCTAATACAAAAAATTGATTTCCTAAATCTTTATCACTCTCATAAACTTTCATTGCAATCATAAACATAGTTGCTCCACCTGCAGGTGTTGTTGCAATTTTATTTCTAAGTTGAATAAATTCATCCGTTGATTTTGGTAATTTATCAACTACTACTTGCTGTGCATTTGTAAAAAGCACTGCAAATATTAACAAAAAACTTACTGCTAGTCTCATATTTATTACAATTTTAGGTTTGAAAATATAATATTACAAAAAATAATTGATTTTAACTAAAAAATTAGATAGTTACCAAGGTTTCAACAAAATTACTATATTAGCTTTTTTAATAATCAAAATAATTTATAATGAAAAGTTTTAAAAAATTAACACTACTTTTATTAGTCGCTACAATTTCATTATCGGCTTATAGTCAAATTTCTTATAAAGAAATTACAGTTGCCGATTTATGGACAAATTGGACATTTTGGTCGCCTTCAATTTCTGGCTTAAACTCGATGAATGACGGCGAACATTACACAACAATGTCCAGAGTAGGCGAAATTGTAAAATTTAATTACAAAAATGAGGACTTTGAAGAAATAGTTGTAAATGCAACTGAACTAGGCATTATTGCTCAGGCTTATGAATTTAATGCTGATGAAACTAAAATACTCTTTACTACAGGTTATGAAAGAATATATAGGCGTTCTTTTTTAGCAGATTACTATATCTATAACCTTAAAACAAAAGAACTTAAAAAATTATCAGAAAATGGGCAGCAGCAAATTGCAAAGTTCTCTCCAAATGGAAATTTTGTTTCTTTTATAAGAAAAAACAACATGTACATTACTGATTTAACAAAAAATACCGAAACTCAAATAACTTTTGACGGTAAACATAACCAAATTATTAATGGAATACCTGACTGGGTTTATGAGGAAGAGTTTGAGTTTAACCAAGCATATACATGGTCGCCAGACAGCAAAAACATTGCTTATATCAAGTTTGACGAATCAAGAGTTAAAATGTTTAATATGACAATGTTTGCAGGTGCTGAACCAAAAATTGAAGCAAATAATTTATATCCCGAAAACAGAACATTCAAATATCCAAAATGTGGTGAAAATAACTCAATAGTTAGCGTACATATTTATAATATTGAAAGCAAAAGTACGATTAAAGCGGACATTGGAACAGAAACAGACATTTATATTCCAAGATTAAAATGGACTAAACAAAATAGTAACTTAGGAATTTTCAAATTAAACAGACTTCAAAATAAGTTTGAAATACTATTTTCAAATATAGAAACAGGAATTACAAAAACAATATTTACTGAAACAAATAAATATTACTTTGACGAAGGCGAATTTGATAATATTCAATTTTTGGAAGATGGAAAACATTTTGTAATGACAAGTGAAAGAAGTGGATATAGACATTTATACTTGCACGATTTAAACGGAAATGAGATAGCAACGCTTACTAAAGGAAAATTTGATGTTACTGAATTTTTAGGTTTCGACCCTTCAAAAAAAGTTTTTTATTACCAAGCAGCTGCTCAATCGCCAATGCAACGAGAAATATATAGCGTAACTTTTGATGGCAAAAAAACTGTGAAATTATCTTCACAAAACGGAACTAATGATGCTGTATTTAGTACAGGAAACAAATATTTTATTAACTACTTTTCAAGCATAAATTCACCTGAATATATTACTCTTCACGACAGTAAAGGAAAACTTATAAGAGTTTTAAAAGAAAATACTAAAACTAAAGAACTAGTTGCAAAATATGGTGGAGTAAACAAAAAATTATTCACCTTTAAAACTTCTGAAAACGTAGAACTAAACGGTTGGATGATAACACCTCCAAATTTTGATAAAACAAAAAAATACCCCGTAATTGTGACACAATATAGCGGACCTGGCTCGCAAGAAGTACTAGACAGTTGGAGTTTTGGTTGGGATAATCTTCTTGCTCAAAAAGGAGCAATAGTTGTATGTGTTGACCCAAGAGGAACAGGTGCGAGAGGCGAAGAGTTTAAAAAAATAACATACAAAGAATTAGGAAAATACGAAACTATAGACCTTATAGAAACAGCAAAATATTTACAAACTCTAAAATATGTTAATCCTGACAAAATAGGTATTTGGGGTTGGAGTTACGGTGGATTTATGACATCGCTTTGTATGACAAAAGGAGCCGAATATTATAACACTGGAATTGCTGTGGCACCTGTAACAAACTGGAGATATTACGATAATATTTATACTGAAAGATTTATGCGTACACCACAAGAAAACCCTACAGGTTACGACGAAAATTCTCCAATAAATTTTGCAGATAAAATGAAAGGAAACTTCTTTATTATTCACGGTAGTGGCGATGATAATGTACATGTACAAAACACGGTTGAATTTACCGAAGCATTAGTACAAGCAAACGTACAGTTCCGCCAATTTATTTACACAAACAGAAACCATAGTATATACGGCGGAAACACAAGATACCACCTATTTACAATGATGCTTAACTATTGGGAAGAAACAATTTTGGCAACAGAATAAATATTATTTAAATAATTTATATTACAAACTCATATATCTTTAGATTCAAGCAGGTGTTTATCTTATAAAACATCTGCTTGTTTTATTAAACAAATAATTATTCAAGAAACAAGCATAATAGCCTGTTCACTATACAACTGATATACGATATATACCTTAACTAACCATTTATTTTTATGGCAATGCAACCTTTTTTAATCTCAAGCATTAACCATACGAAACTAACAAATTAATAAAATTATTTTGTATCAAGAAGAAGAAATTATAAAAGCATGTGCCGAAAAAGAATCATGGGCACAAAAAAAGATTTTTGAATACTTTGAAAAAGTTATGTTCAGAACTGCGTATCGTTATACAAATAATAAAGAAGACGCAGAAGATGTTGTTGTTGATAGTTTTATAAAAGTGTTTACTAAAATTGATACATTTAAACTAAAAAATTCTAAAAGTTTTGAAAATTGGATAAAAACTATTGTTATCAATAATTCTCTTATGATTTTAAGAAAAAAAAAGAAGATTGTATTTACTGATATTAATTCCCACACAGAACCAAGTTTTCAAATTGT
>JAOZLS010000307.1 GCA_029934705.1 Bacteroidales bacterium
TTTCCCAAAAAAGTTTGCTTTTCGGCATGGGGCGATAAATCAGACGATTTAAAATCTTTAAAAGAAGGCGACAAAATAAAAGTATCATTTAATCCTGAGTCTCGAGAATTTAAAGAAAGATGGTACACCGACTTAAAAGCATGGAAAATTTCAAAATTAGATGGAGAAAACACTTCTAAAAAAGACGCACCTCCTGCTTTTACCGAAGACGATATTCCAATGCCCGAAGAAGAAGATTTACCTTTTTAATAAATCATTAGGAACTGTCAAAAAATAAAGTACGCAATTTTTTGACAGCTCCTAAATTCTACTTTACTAACCCAAGCGGAGTCGAAGGCGGATTTACGTTAAGCTAAGACTATGCAATCAGCTAGCCCGACTTCGACTACGCTCAGTCTCCAGACCTATTTGTTTATCACACTATTTAGGAATAAAACAATAAGTAATTGGAAAAAACAGTTAATTATTATATATTTTCTGCAATTAAAACTTATAAATACTAATATTTAACTACTAAATTACTAACTTAAAACTTCGTAAAGTAAAATTAAGAACAGAAATAATATAACTTAAAATAAAGCAGATGAAAAAAATATCAATTAAATTATTAGCAATATTATTTTTAGCGACAATGATTTTTGCTTGTGGAAACAATTCAAACAACAATACAACAACAGACGATAACACAAACTCTGATAGTGTAAAAATTGTTAACAACGAAGTAATAGATGATGGTGAAAAAGAAGATGAAGAGGTAAAAATTGATTTCAGCAAATTTGAACATTATGCTACAATTTTAACAAAAGCCGATTTAATTGCACAATTTGGAGAAGATGCTTTATTGGACGGTGTAGTATATTATGCCGAAGGAACAGAAAAAAGACAAACAACAACCTTAACTAATAAAAAGAACGAAAATATAATAAGATACGTTTGGGATGAAGACAATTCGTCAACATCAAGTATTGAAGCAAGTTATAACATATACGATAAAGATTATGCAATAATAGGAACTCAAAAAGTTGTTGCCGAAAACGGATTATCAACAGGCATGAGCTTATCAGAATTAAGAACTTGGAACGGAGCAGATTTTAAATTTTCAGGTTTTGGTTGGGACTTTGGTGGAGGTATTTACTCCCAAGAAGACTCTAAAATATTTGCATCAGAAGTTCTAATAACTTTAGATATGTTAGACACAGAAGGATTTGATTTTGCTAATGGCGATGTTGAATTAATGGCAGATGACAGTAGATTAATTGGTGCAAAAATTATTATTTCTAATTTTTCATTATTTATTGAAAAAGAATAAAATATAATTTGAAATACAATGAAACATTTTTGTAATCATTGATTTTCAGTAAACTAAAAAATTAAAAAAAATGAAAAAAATTCAAATAGTATTAATAGCTATAATGTTTGCTTTTACTGGAGTTTTATATTCATGTGCCGAAGACACTTCTGCCGATGACAATACCGACTCTGTTAAAGTAGAACAAGGACAAGATGTAACAAACGAAAACGAAA
Source organism: Bacteroidales bacterium (assembly GCA_029934705.1). Taxonomy (GTDB): domain Bacteria; phylum Bacteroidota; class Bacteroidia; order Bacteroidales; family JAADGE01; genus DZBS01. The sequence continues at coordinate 1,525 of JAOZLS010000307.1, forward strand.
CAGTTCAAGGCGATACAACAACTGTAAATAATGATACGAAAGTTAATGTAGCAAAATACATTTGTCCAAACCGTTGCGATGGTAGTAACTCAGACAATCCTGGGAATTGCCCTGTATGCGAAATGGAATTAATAGAGAATCCTGATTTATAGAATGGTTTCTAATTAATTATTCTGAAAAACTTCATTAGACTTTTAGCTCTAATGAAGTTTTTTTATAATAAAGTAAACTAAAAAGTACTTTATTTAATAAAAAAGTAGTAAATTTATGGTTTATTACCTTAAAAAGACAAATGAAAAAAAGAATATATATAATTACATTTCTTGCAGTTGCAGCAGTTATATTCGTAATTGGCTATGCAGGAATGGAAGTAGCTTTAAAATATTGGCAAAAACAATATATAAAGATTCAGATGGATGTTAATAGAAGGCAAGCCGAATTAATGTCTGATTTTTTATCAAACGAAATAAAAAGTGGACTATCTCAAGATAAAGTTATAAAAAAATTACAAAACTCATTAGTCGGAACTGAAGCAGATAAAGGATATTTGTGTATGTTTGATAAAACAGATGCACAACTACTTTGTCATCCGAATAAAAAAATGTTAGGAATGAAAATTCCAGAATCAATGAAATTTGAAGACAACATTAATTCGAGAGTAGAAAAAACCTACGATGTTATTACAAAAGGTGAAGGACGAGGAGGACTTTTCCATAATGGCGACCAAATAGAAATTGCATACATGATTCCTGTAAAAGGCACACCGTGGATGTTGTCTGTTCATGAAAATATTGGCAAAATAAAAGCAGAAGTAAAAAAACAACGAGAATTATTTTCAATAGGTTTTATTGTTTTAAGTATAATAACAGCATTTTTCGCAACATTTATGGCTAGGCTAGTTGCACGCAAATACGAAAAAAAAATTGAAGAACAAAACGATGTACTAGAACAAAACAATGAAGAATTGAATGTATTAAACACTTCATTAAATCAGCAAAAAGAAGAAATTCTAACACAAAATGAAGAAATTCTGACACAAAAGAACTTTGTTACTAAAAATAGAGATAAAATACTGCACCAAAAAAATCAGATTGTGGCAAGCATACAATATGCAAGCAGAATACAACGTGCATTATTGCCTCTTAAAACAGATTTAGAAAATTTATTTCCCGATTATTTTATTATTTTTAAACCAAGAGATATTGTAAGTGGCGATTTTTACTGGGCAAAACAAATTGATAATTATATAATTTTTGCAGCAGCAGATTCTACTGGGCATGGTGTTCCGGGTGCATTTATGAGCATGCTAGGCATTTCATATTTGAATGAGATTGTTTCAGACGATTTTTATAAAGAGCAAACTTTCTCCGCATCACAAATACTTAATGATTTAAGAGCAAAAGTAATAAGCTCGCTAAAGCAAGACGACTCAGCCAGCTCTACTAAAGACGGAATGGATATTTCCTTAATAGTTATAAATAAAGACACATTAGAATTGCAATTTGCAGGAGCATATAACCCATTATATATTATTAGAGATGGTAATTTTGTTGAAGTTGAAGCCGACAGAATGCCAGTAGGAATACATGCTCTTGATGAAAATGATTTTACAAATAAAAGAATTGATTTAGTAAAAGACGATTGTCTTTACTTATTCTCCGATGGCTATCCGGACCAATTTGGAGGAGAAAAGAATAGAAAATTCTTAAAGAAAAATTTCAAAAAAGTAATTCAAGATAACGCATCACTTCCTATGAGTATGCAAGAAATTAATTTAGAAGAAAGTTTTGTTAACTGGAAAAAAGAATGCCCACAAGTGGACGACGTAATTGTTGTAGGAATACGAGTTTAAGAATATTAATAATACAAGCATATTCGATAAATAATTAATCAATTTAGTAGGCTTAACACACTCAATAGGTCGTTAAACTTTGGCAAAGCCTGAATAAAAAAACACCTAAAGCATTGCTAATAAGCAACATATCTGACAAATAACAATTCCACCAAAATTCTCTAAATTAATAATTTACAAAAAGCAACAAACTATTGACAATGATATGGATAAATATATTTTTGAATTAGAATTTAATGTAAGAGATTATGAATGTGATTTACAGGGAGTTGTAAACAATTCTGTTTATCAAAATTACATGGAACACACGAGGCACGAGTTTTTAAAAACTACCGGATTAGATTTTGCGGGACTACACTCACAAGGAATTGACCCCGTGGTTTATAAAATTGAAATTGATTTTAAACTTCCACTAAAAAGTGGCGATAAATTTATAAGTAAGTTAAATATTGAGCGTGAAGGACATTTAAAAATGATTTTTTACCAAGATATTTATCGAAAATCAGATAATAAACTTATAAACAAAGGGAAAGTTACGGCAGTAATAATAAAAAATGGAAGACCATCATCTCCCGATTTCTTTTTTGATGAATTATATAAAGTCTAAGCAGTTAAGAGCATAAAAAAACATTCTCTAAAATTAAAAAATCACTCTTAAAATAATTACTGCTTCTTTAAGTTGCCCTTTTAAAACACGACCTAAAAACTGTTTAAATAAAATTAAATAAGCAATATATAATTGATTTTTATAGTGTTTTTTGTAAAACTTTAAATAACTAGAATACATATACTTGCGAGTACTCAAATTTGTATTATTTTCGCCATACTTATTGGCTGTACTTGCCCCTTGTTTATGCAAAACGACACTTTCTGTACATGTATAATTTACAAAACCCATTTTTAATGCTGTAATGGACCAATCTATATCTTCGTAATATAAAAAATAACCTTCGGGCATAAAACCAATTTCATCAACTAAACTTTTATGAAAAAACATTGATGCACCCATTATATAATCAGGTTTCAACTCAACATTATCATATTGTCCTTGGTCTTTTTCATTTTTTCCAATTAATTTTGAATAACCAGTTTTAGGATTAAATGTTCCGCCAACTGTCTGAATAGTATCGGGTTTTGAATATTCTAAAATTTTTGAACCTACAAATCCAACATTTGCATATTCTGACTTTTGTTTATAAAAATCCAGCAAACTCGATAATGTATTTTCTTTAATTACTGTATCGTTATTCAAAATCCAAATATATTCTGCATTATTTTGAGTTTTAATAAATTTAATTGCTTGATTATTAGCATAAGCAAATCCATTATTTATATCAAGTTTAATAAATTCTACTTTTATTTTATAATTTATTAGGTATTTTCTCAAACTTTCAACCGAATTATTCAAATCGCACACTTCTACTAATATAATTTCAAAATTACAATTGTTAATTTGTTTAAAACTTTCAAGACACTCGATTGTATCTTGCCAGTTTGAATAATTAATGAGTATTATGTGGGTTTTGTTCATTCTTATTTTATATTATTATAGCCTAATTTTCTCACCAACTCATTATTAATTATCAGATTATATTTTTCAACTAATTTTGCGTCCTCCCAAAAAGCAAACTTTCTTGTTTTATCAATATTGTGAGTTATATTTTTGAGTATTTTATCATCGACTTTTAATAAAATAAAATCACAAATTTGTTTGATTATTTCCTCAGGTTTCTCAAGCAATTCTTCATAAGAAATATGAATAATATTTCCTTTAATAGAAAGAGCTTTTGATGTGTACTGTTCCCATAGTTTTACTCCTTCCAAAATATCTTTTACTCTTAATGATTGT
>JAOZLS010000308.1 GCA_029934705.1 Bacteroidales bacterium
ACAACAAATTTTAAAGACTCCGATAATAAATCTTTAAACACGCTACTAAAAATTATTGAACCTTTTGACACAGAAATACATTGCATTCATATTGATACAGAAGAAGAAGACTCGTTGAAACAGGAAAAGATAACTGAATTAAACAATAAACTTAAAAAGAATTACCCAAATATTAATATTCAGTATAATTTATTTGAGAATAAAAATTTATTGAAAGGTTTTGAGAATTTCATTAAGGAGCAAAACATTGATATTGTATCTTTTTCAAGTCCTAAACGAAATCTTATATATAAAATTTTCAACTCAAATAAACTAAAAAAGATGGTTGCGGTAAGTAAAATACCTATGCTTATTTTTAGAGTTTGATATATAGCAAATGATTATTAAATATAATAAATAACAACTAAATAGTTTCAATATATGGCAATAAAATTTCAATATAATAAAATTGCATTGCAAAACTTAGACAAGCAGCTAAAAGTAAGAAAAAAAGCACTCCCTACAATAAAAAACAAGGAAGCGGCTTTACGCATGGAAGTAAAAAAAGCAAAAGACAAAACTCGTGAGTTAGAAAAAAAACTAGCTCACGAAGTTAATACTTACAAAGTAGAATCTGGAATTTGGAACGAGTTTAGTTCTGATTTAATAGAGATTAAAGAAGTTGTTACTACTACAAAAAAAATTGCAGGTGTACAAATACATATTTTTCAAGACGTAATTTTTAGTCAAAAAGAATTTAGTTTATTTGATAAACCAAAATGGTTTCCACAGGGAATTTCTATTGTAAAAAAACTAGCAAAAATTACAGCAGAAAAAGAAATTTTCAAACAAAAGATGCAATTGCTTGATCATGCAAGAAAAAAAACGACGCAAAAAGTAAACTTATACGAAAAAGTACAAATCCCTGGATACGAAGATGCTATAAGAAAAATAAAACGATTTTTAGAAGATGAGGAAAACTTATCAAAATCGGCACAAAAAATTGTAAAAACCAGGCAACAAAAACAAGAGGAGGAAAACAAATGATAGTACCAATGCAAAAATATTCATTCCTTATTTTTCACCAAGAATATAATTCTTTTCTTACGGATATTCAAAATATCGGTGTTGTTCATATTATTGAAAAGAAAATAGAAATTACCGATGAAATTAAGGAGCAATATAAATTATTGAGCAGTTACGAGAAAGCTATTAAGTTTTTGGGAAAACGTAAACAAGAAACCGTTAAATCAGAAACAGATATTGACGGTGCCTTCGTTTTAAAAAATATTATTGAAAAACAAAAGAAAGAAGAAAATCTAAAACAAAATTTAATTTCCGAAAATAAAGAATTACAAAAGGTTGAACCTTGGGGCGATTTCTCAAAACAATTAATTGAAAAATTACGGGAAGAAAACATTTATATTAGATTTTTTGTTACCTCTACAAAGAAATACTATTCTGAAGAAATTTTAAAATTTAACACCGAAATAGTAAGTAAAACTAAGAGTACTGTATATTTTGTATTAACGGAACAAACTGGTAAAGAAATAAAAATTGATGCCGAAGAAGTTCAATTACCCCAAAGAACTTTCCTTGAAATAGAACAAAATATTCAAAAAACGAAAAAAGAAATTGAAATAATAAATGACGATTTAGATAATTACGCAAGGACTACAATACCAGCTTTAAAAACAATAATAAACACAATAACGGAAGACTCCGATTATAAAAATGCAATTTTAAATACGTCGGCAAAAACAGACGAAAAAGTAATGCTACTTGAAGGCTATGCACCCGAGAGCACCGAAAAAGAATTAATAGAGCTTTTAAATAAAAATCACACTTTATATATAAGGGAGAAACCTACTTTAAAAGATGAAATTCCAGTTTTGATTAAAAACAATCGTTTTAGTCGTTTATTTGAGCCTATTGGTAAATTATTTTCTTTACCAGCATACTCCGAACTTGATTTAACTGCATTTTTCGCACCGTTTTTCATGATGTTTTTTGGCTTTTGCCTTGGCGATGCTGGATATGGACTAATATTCGTAATTGGTGCAGGTTTATATAAACTAAAAGCAAAAAAAGAGATAAAACCAATACTTTCATTATTACAATTTCTTGGTCTTGCAACAATAATTTTTGGTATAATTTCTGGAACTTTCTTTGGAATGAACCTTATAGAAACAGATATAAAATTATTTGCAAACGTAAAAACACTATTTCTTAACCCTGACAACATGTTTAATTTAGCATTAATTATGGGTGCAATACAAATTATTTTTGGAATAATTGTTAAAATGATTAATCGAATTAAGCAGTTTGGTTTTATCTACTCGCTTTCTACTTTAGGTTGGCTTATTGTATTAATAGGTGGAACAAGCTTTGCCATATTAAGCAATTTTGATATAATTAGTAGCAAGTATATCCTATATATAATATTGTCCTTAGGTGGTTTTTTTATAATATTTTTTAGCGACCCCGAAATAAATATTTTTGCACGAATAGGCAAAGGAATTTGGGATATTTATTCTACAGTAACAGGAATATTCGGCGATTTGTTATCATATATCCGTCTTTTTGCTCTCGGATTATCAAGTGCAATTCTCGGATTTGTTATTAACGACATTGCAATGCAAATTCTTGGTTCGGCACCAGTAATAGGACATATATTTTTCGTAGTATTCCTATTATTCGGACATACATTAAACATATTAATAGCATCACTTGGTTCTTTTGTTCACCCAATGCGTTTAACTTTCGTTGAATTTTATAAAAATGCAGGCTTTGTGGGAGGTGGAAAAGAATATAAACCATTTGCAAAAAAAAACAATAGTATAATAACACAATAAACTTATTACAAGACAATAACAATATTTAAAAATTGAATAACTAAAATTAAATAATTTAAAAAGAAATATTAACTAAAAAAGAGAAAATTATGAGTACAGCAGTTATACTTGCCTACATGGGCATAGCGTTAATGATTGCCTTAGCCGGTATAGGTAGTGCAATTGGAGTTTCATCGGGCGGAAACGCAACTATCGGTGCTTTAAAGAAGAAAGACGATGCTTTTGGAAGCTATATGTTATTAAGTGCATTACCAGGAACTCAAGGACTTTACGGTTTTGCAGCATTTTTTATTATCAATGCTAAGCTATCAACTTTTATTGTTGACGGTGTTATGACATTAACTATGTATCAAGGAGTTGCCGTTTTTGCAGCAGGAGCAGCATTAGGCTTTGTAGGATTAATGTCAGGAATAAAGCAAGGCTCGGTTTGTGCAAATGGTATAGCAGGAATTGGTTCTGGGCATGACATTTTTGGAAAAACAATGGTTCTAGCTGTATTCCCTGAGCTATATGCTATTATTGCCTTTGCAGCAGCTTTCCTTATTAGTGCTGGTTTATAATATACCAACCTAATATAAAATTGGTGTAAATACATATTTATTTTAATAGAAAGAAGAACAAATACGCTTCTAGTTTTTGCATTACAAATAAGTAATGCAAAACTAGAAGTTGTTTGCTATTATTCACTAGAGATACTAAAAAACACACAAAACAACTGGCAAAACCTATAAAAAAAAAGAGCATAAAAAATCAATTTTCTAAATTTTAACAATTTACAGTATAATGAATAAATCATTAAAAAAGGTAAGTATCCTTCAACGAATGTTGAATTGGACAGAAAAGGCTGGGAACGCCTTACCACACCCAGCAACACTATTTGCATTATTTGCTTTAACTGCATTAATATTTTCGGCTATAGGACATTTTTTTGAATGGGAAGTTGTTCATCCTGGAACTGGTGAAATAGTAAAACCAGTAAACCTTTTATCACATGATGGCATTCACAGAATATTACTGGAAATGGTAGATAATTTTACTGGATTTGCACCTCTAGGAATAGTTCTAGTTGCAATGCTCGGTATAGGAATATCTGAACAAAGTGGACTAATTAATGCTGGAATCCGTTTACTAGTACTAAATTCGCCAAAACGCTTACTAACATTCGTAATTGTATTTTCAGGAATATTATCAAATTTTGCATCTGATGTAGGATATGTTTTATTAATTCCACTTGCAGGAGTAATATTTATAGCAATAGGCAGACACCCTATTGCTGGAATGGCGGCTGCGTTTGCTGGAGTTTCAGGAGGTTTTAGTGCAAACTTAATTCTAGGAACAGTTGACCCCCTACTTGCTGGCTTATCTCAAGAAGCTGCCGTTATTATAGACCCATCCTATGTTGTTAATCCTACTGCCAATTACTATTTTATGGTAGCATCAACTTTTCTTATTGCATTTGCGGGTACTTTTGTTACCGAAAAAATAGTAGAACCCAGGCTAGGTAAATATACTGGTAAGTTTGAAGAAAAAGAAAATACCATGACTAAGCTTTCCAAAATAGAAAAGAAAGGTCTATTAATGTCTCTCATAGTAATGTCTATCATCATCATCATTATTCTTGTTGGTATAATTCCTGAAGGTGGTTTTTTACGAGGTAGCGATGGCGGAATACTCAGTTCTCCTCTAATAAGAGGTGTAGTTGCCATATTATTTATAGTAGCAGGGGCAATGGGGCTTGCTTATGGATTTACAACAGGAGCTTTTAAAAACGATGCTGATGTTATGACAGGAATGGCGAGTTCTATGAAAACTCTTGCCACATACTTAGTTCTTGTCTTCTTTGCGGCTCAGTTTGTGGCATATTTTAAATGGAGTAATCTAGGAATAATCCTTGCTGTTAACGGTGCTAATTTACTAATGTCATCAGACATAGGGCTTGTACCTTTAATGATTCTATTCATCCTACTTTCGGCAGCAATTAATATGCTAATGGGAAGTGCATCAGCAAAATGGGCTATTCTTGCACCTATTTTTATTCCAATGTTTATGATAATGGGGTATTCACCAGAATTATCGCAGGTTGTATATCGTATTGGCGATAGTGTTACTAATGTCATATCACCTATGATGAGCTTTTTTGCCCTTATAATCGCCTTTGTGCAAAAATACGACCCCAAAGCTGGTATTGGAACTATAATTGCTACAATGGTGCCTTATTCCTTCGTATTTTTGGTTCTATGGATTCTACTTTTAGTAGCATGGCTAGGCTTAGGTTTACCACTTGGTCCTGGGGCCGAAATATATTACAGTTTACCAAAATAGCAATAAAAACTAATATAATTACAATCAACTTATACCAATGGATTTGATATAAGTAAATAATAAATTT
>JAOZLS010000051.1 GCA_029934705.1 Bacteroidales bacterium
TCTATTGTAATTTTAAAATACATTGTTGAGTCAGGATTCTCGTTGTTAATAAATGGGAAATTAAATTCTTTGAATGTTATTTTTCCTGAAATCGATTTTCTTATTGTGGTTAAAACAGTAATAATTGAATCATTGGGATATTCATTATTCTCTATTATTCTTTTCCCATTTTCAAAAAGCCATTCTAATTGTTCAGGATTACTTTTGCTTAATACGTTATCATTAAGCAACTCTTTTAAACTATTAGTTTTATTTTCTTTAATAAATCGCAATGATTTTTTTGCTAATGATAATTCTTTACCATCTTTTTCAATATTAATTTCTTTTACACTTTCGGAATAGTTCAAGTTACATCCAGTCAAAATTATTATTAAAATCAGACTTGTAATAATTGATAGTTTTATTTTCATAGAATTCATTTATAAGTGGCTAATGTCTATATAAACACAATTATACCACGCTTATATTGCATTTATTTCAGTTATAATTGAAAGTTCTTTTAATTATCAAATGTGTATTTTTTTAATATATTCTCCAAAAAAAGACATTTTGTTTTTTTCTTCACTATAGATTTTACGTACATTAAAGATTGAGACCACTCCAAAAAGTCGAAATTTTTATAGAAATCGGTCTGACGGCTTTATTAATTAACAGTAAATAAGACAGATAGGTTTCCGTATTTTGCAAATATAGCCGTTTGACCGATTTTCGGAGCAGACTAAAAATTTTAATAATAAACAGCTAAAACTTCTAAAATTTCATTAAACACGTTATTTCTTTTATTATTATACTTTTTAAAAGCAAATTTTGTAGTTTTGGTAATATTACTTTTATAATATCTTAAAAACCAAGGAAAAACAGATACCACACTATTAAATATACTAACTTTACTTGCCATATTAACTCCCATAAAAGTAATTCCTCCAACAAGTAATAACGAATTTAGCCCATTTTTATAGTTGCCTAAGTAAACCATGCCACCCCCAGGAATAATAATGCTTATAGCTTTTGCAAACTTATAGCCAGAATGTTTCAAAAACTTATTTTTCTTGAAAATACCTTTTATTTTAGCTCTTCCTACAATTGCAGAGTCAGGAAGTAAATGCAAAAAGTTTTTTTCGGCAAGTTCATATTCTTTCAACCCAAAAAAAATAATAGAATAATATAAACGAGAAGTTATTAATGTGTCTTTTTCGTAATTGTTTACACATTCATCAACAATGTTTTTTGCATTTGAGAACTGCAAATCAATAATATAAACCTCAGCTTTATGGTGCAAAATCAATGTTTTTAAGCTGTCGTTTAAACAATATAATAAAGATGAATCTAAATAATTTTGAGTCTCCGATATATTATTTTTCTCAAAAAGCAAATTAGCTATTTTTAAATAAATTTCTTGCTTATTATTTTTATCCGAAAAAAAGGCGGCTCTTTTATAATACTTTAAAGAAAGCTCTAGTTCGCTTGATTCATACATATTTTCGGCAAGTTTAATAGTGTTATTAACCGACTGTGAAAAAGAAACATGAAAAAAAACAGAAAAAATTAGAATAGAGATACAAAGTTTGAACATATTTTATTAATTTTATCGTAAAATTAGGTCAAATAATTAAAAACTTGCTTTTTTTTGAAAAAATAATGCAAAATTTTATTTTTTTCAAAAAAAAAAATTAACTTTGTGAAGACATTTGAGTTAATACTCAAATTGTTTTTTTCATAGTAAGTTTTAGGTTAGTTGTTTAGGGCGGATTTGTTATCCGCCCTTTTCTATTGTAAATAATTTTAACTTAAAAGATAATATGATAAATTTCTACGAAACACCGTTTAATGAACTTATGCAAAAACGAATGCATAAAGTTCTTATTGTATGTAGTGAATACGATTCTTTTGCCCTTGAAGAAGACGGACGAATTGAAGAACAAATTTTTAATGAATATGTTTCATTAAATTTAAGATATCCTCCTACTTTTATACACGCATCAACCGCTGAAGAAGCCCTTAAAATAATATATGAAACGTATATTGATTTGGTGATAACAATGCTTAATGTAGGCGAAAAGTTTGATGCTTTTGAATTTTCTCACGAAATAAAAAGGAAATATCCAGGTAAACCAGTTGTTATTCTAACTCCTTTTTCTAGAGAAGTTTCCTTAACAATTGCAAAAGAGGACTTATCCGCCATTGATTATGTTTTTAGCTGGCTAGGAAGTGCCGATATCCTTCTTGCCATAATTAAACTTATGGAGGATAAAAAAAATGCAGAACATGATTTAGAATCAGGTGTTCAAGCTGTTATTTTAGTTGAAGATTCAATTAGATATTATTCAGGCTTTTTAACTAGTATGTATAAAATACTTCTTCAGCAATCAAGACAATTTATGCAAGAAGGACTTACTGAACACCATAAAATGCTACGAATGCGTGGCAGACCTAAAATATTATTAGCCACAAATTACGAAGAAGCCGTTGATTTATATTATAAATATAAAAATAATAAAAAAGGAATTATTTCCGACACAAAATATAAAAGAAATGGTATAATCGACCCTAAAGCAGGAATTAGATTTATAAAGAAAGTAAAAAAGGATAATAAATATTTACCTGTTTTGCTACAATCATCTAGTCTTAAAAATAAGGAGGAAGCTAAAATATTGAAAGTCGGATTTTTACACAAATTCTCGAAAAATTTACCTTTCGAGCTTAAAACCTTTATGAATGAATACTTTGCCTTTGGTGCATTTCAATTTAGAGATCCAAAATCGAAAAAAATTGTAGCAACAGCCAAAGATTTAAAATCATTACAAAAAAATATACTGAATATACCCGACGAGTCATTTGCATATCATATTAATCGAAATCATATTTCTAAATGGTTAAATGCTAGAGCATTATTCCCTTTGGCTGACTTTTTTGCTCAAGTAACTATCGAGGATTTTAATTATGATTTAAGTAGAATTAAAAAATTTGTTCATAATACTATTTCTAATTTCCGGAAATCAAAATCAAGGGGGGTCATTGCACTTTTTGATTCAACTAAATACGACGATACTCTTATCTTTTCTAGAATTGGCGATGGTTATATGGGAGGAAAAGCAAGAGGACTTGCCTTTTTAGATTTACTAATTAAAAAAAATCCAATTCTTGAAACATTCCAAAATGTTTTCATAAAAATTCCAAGAACTGTAGTTTTAACAACCGAGGTTTTCGATATCTTTATTGAGAAAAATAATTTATTAGATTTCGCTCTCTCTGACGCTAGCGACAAAGAAATACTTGAAAAATTTGTTGCGAGTGATATTTGCGATGGAATAAAAACTGATTTGGAAACTTTTATCTCACTCACAGGGAAACCTGTTGCAATAAGGTCGTCAAGTGTACTTGAGGATTCTCACTATCAGCCTTTTGCCGGAGTTTATTCTACATATATGATTCCAAACTCTTCAACTAAAAAGGGAGAAAATTTAGAACAGCTCGAAACAGCTATAAAATCCGTTTATGCATCGGTGTATTTTAAGTCAACAAAGGCTTATATGAAAGCAACCCACAATCTTATTGATGAAGAAAAAATGGGAGTTGTTTTACAAGAAGTCTGTGGAAATGTACATAGTGATAAATATTATCCTACATTCTCAGGAGTTGCACGCTCGGTAAATTTTTATCCTATTGGCGACGAAAAACAAGATGAAGGAATTGTTAGTGTTGCTGTAGGATTAGGAAAACATATTGTTGAAGGGAAAAAGACATTACGGTTTTCGCCTGAGTATCCAAAAAAAATATTACAATTATCATCGCCAGACATGGCTTTAAGGAATACACAAAAAACTTTTTTCGCCCTAGATTTAGATCCAAATGAATTTTCAATTTCAACAGATGACAGTGTTAATATTAAGTCGTTTAGAATTGCACAAGCCGATAAGGATGGCTCTGTTAAAGACCTTACTTCTGTTTACGATTACCAAAATAATATAATTAGAGAAGGAAGCTTTTTTGAAGGGAAAAGAATAATAACATTTGCTAATGTGTTAAAATACAATTCATTCCCTCTCGCAAATATTATGAAAGAAGTTATTAAAATTTGCACAAAAGCAATGAATAATCCTGTTGAAATTGAATTCGCTGTAAATTTAGATAAGAAAAACAATGAAACACAAATATTTAATTTACTACAAATAAGACCAATAGTTGCAGAAACAGACGATTCAGAAGTTTCGTTTGGAAATGTAAATCAAGATGATACTATTTTAGAGTCCGAAGCGACACTTGGGCATGGTGTTATTAAAGGAATACACGACATTATATACATAAAACCCGAAAGCTTTGATTCTACTAATAATGTTAAAGCCGTTGAGGTAATTGAAAAAATTAATAAAGATTTTATTAAATCAGGGAAAAATTATATTTTAGTTGGACCTGGGCGTTGGGGGTCTAGCGATCCTTGGTTGGGAGTACCAGTTAAATGGTCGCAAATTTCGGCAGCTCGCCTTATTGTTGAGTCCGGATTAGAAAATTACAGGGTAGAACCAAGTCAAGGCACACATTTTTTTCAGAATTTAACATCATTTAGAGTTGGATATTTCACAATAAATACTTTTAAAAAAGATGGTTTCTTTAATTTAGAATATCTTGCCAAGCAAAAAGAAATTTACGAAGACGATATATTAAGACATGTACGTTTTGACAATGAGATAGTTATAAAAACTGATGGAAAATTGAGTAAAGGTGTAGTTTTAAAACCTAACTTTAAAAAAGAACAAAATATTAATGATGAAGAACTTCAATAGAGATTTTACTAAAGAAGTAAAATACTTATTATCAAGAAGCTCGGGACCAGGAGGGCAAAGTGTAAATAAACTTAATACTAAAGTAGAATTACGCTTTAATCTTTTGGAGTCTGAGTTACTTAATAATGACGAAAAAGAGATAATTAAATTAAAATATTCAAAAAGAATTAGTAAAGATGGAATTATAAGGTTTGTTTGTAGCGAAAGTAGAAGCATGCATACAAATAAGAAAAAATGCTATCAAAAATTTATTAATTTTATAGAAGAAGCATTAACAAAGAGAAAAGAACGAAAAAAAATAAAAATACCTAGAAGATTAATAGAACTTAGATTAAGAAAAAAAAGAGAAAACGCAGAAAAAAAAGAAAGACGTAAACGATTTGATGATTAAGAAAGTAAAATTAAAATAAAGGATAAAAAACGTATTACAATTTTTACATTATATAAAAAATTATAAATTTGTAAAAATAAATTTAAAATTATGCAAATAAAAGGTTCATCTATTAATAGTACATTAAATTTTATTGTAACTAAGTTTCCAGAGCGTAAAAGCGACTGGCTTAGTATGTTACCCGAAAAAAGCAATGACATTTTTGGGGTTCCTGTATATACTGCAAAGTGGTATCCTTTTATTGAAGGTATGATATTGCCTACAAAAACGGCTGCAATGTTATTTTATGGAGGAGATAATGAAAAAGCTTCTTATGAAATAGGTAAATTTAGTGCAGAAGAAGGTCTTAAAGGGATTTATAAATTATTTGTTAGAGTTGCATCAACCTCTTTTGTATTAAGAAAAACAACTAATATTTTTAATACCTACTACGATGGTGCAGCAATAACAATAATTGAAAAAGCAGATAGTAGCGTTAAATTTAAAGTAACAGGAATTAAAACCGATGGTAAACTAATTTTTAATAGGATTGCAGGTTGGATGGAAAAAACTATTGAGATAGTAAATAATAAACCAATAAATGTAAGTTTTATAGAAGAAGAAAAAGAGGACAGTTTTGTTGATGCGATTATTACGGCAGTATGGTCATAATTTCTAATTTATTACACTTTTGTTACTAAATTAATTTTGCACTAGTTAAAAACTATTTTAGATTTGCATTTTTATAAAAAATATATAATCGGGATGTAGCTCAGTAGGTAGAGTACGCGTCTGGGGGGCGTGGGGTCGGAAGTTCAAGTCTTCTCATCCCGACTTAATAAAAACTTTTTAAATCTGGGATTTAGAAGGTTTTTTGTTTTTGGAGAAAATTAATAAAAACAAAAAGTTTACATACTTATTAGTATATTCTAAACAACAAAAGAAGCTTGGTGAAGACTGCGTCTTCGTCTTTATGTGCAAAGCAAAGTTACATATTTTAGTAATTGTATTTATAAGTAATTAATTTGGCTCTTTTCAAGGAAGTTGTTGGTAGTAATTTATTCATTTTGCATAATTGCTTAAAGTTCTACATTTGTTTTATTACTAGTCATTTTCTTCTACAGCACTCTCTGATAGTAATTGTTATGCAATCCGATAACACATAGTTTCCAAATCAAGTTTGGAAAGACGTATTAACAGGAAGATAGTAATCTTCTGATTATCAGTTAATATAAGAAAAATCAACTAAAATCAAAAATAATGCTAATGTTTTTACCAACAATTTCCTTGAAAAGAGTCTTGGTTTTTAAGTCGTTATAATTAAAAACTAAGGGTTTTAGACTTGTCCTATTTTTGCTAGAATCATTGTTCTAGGGAGTTTTCTTATATTGAAATACGTCAAAAAGCATTTTTAGTAAAACTAAAATAGCAACCATATAAATAGGCGAATTCATTGATATTAATAAAGAACTTCCTAAAATTACTGTAATTTGTTGAATCATAATTCTTTTATATGGCTGTAACATTAATTTATTAGGTGATATTTTCAAGTATTGTTTCTTTTTTATATAATTTTTCCTATAAGCAAGAGCATGACTAAAAGCAAATAATACAATACCTATAATAAAATCGTAACTTATAGGGTGAGAGTTACGAGATGTCATAATATCCGACAGAGATACAAAAACTATTTGTGCCAAAATAAATATATTGTAATGGAATAGGAAAAATAGAGTTAATAAAATTCGCGAGTATAGTGTATTTTTTCGAGTATCTCTTAAATATGATGGTTGTGTAGTTTGCTCAATTTCACCTTTTGCTCTAATCATTTTTAGGGCATTAATTATTCCAATAATAAAAGTTTCAGTAATATAGGTCATTATTATTAGGAAGTAATCCCAATTTAAAAAAAGAACTCCAATTATTGGGAAAAAGTTTATTGATATTTTTACAAATTCAGGTCTATCAGAATATATTTTTTCTATTCTGTTTTTTAAAGAGCTGAATGTATCAAGTGTTTTTTCGTATTTCATATTTTAAAAGTTTATGTCAGGCTTCTTTTTTATAAGTTTAGTGCAAATGGTATTTAGGAATATTAAACTACCTGATATAAATTCAAAGATAAAGAATTTATATCAGGTAGTTTAATTTTCACCGTGTAAAATTAATTTTTACAGACTGCTTTTATGGGTATTAGTCGCAAAAATCACATTCTATTTTTGATGTTTCAGCTAATTCAATATTATCCGATTTCTTTCTTAAAATCCAGTCTTGCGTGTTTATTGTGTAACCTGCCCAGTAAATACCTCCAGTATAATCGCCAATAACATTTACATCAAATACTGTACCTTCTACAACATCTTCATCTACATTCCAATCGGTATAACACTTCTGGTTTCCTTTTGTTGCCGAAGCAGATAAAGTTTTAATTTCAAAATAACAAGCTGTTCTGTCGTTGTTAAAAGTTATACACCTATACTCTTCTCCAATTCCGCTATAATAATACCATGTTCCTAAAATGCCATTTTCGGTATTGGATAATTCTTCGAAGTTTTCTTGGTTGTCATCGTCATTGTTATCATCCGGGTCAATATTTTCTTTTTCGCAAGAACTCATTAATGCAATAATTATTACTGCTGAAATAAATAGTAATTTTTTCATAACCTTTTTTTTTTGAAAATTATAATTTCTGTTATTAGGAATTTATTAATTTTATTTTATGAATTTTGAAGTCGCTGATAATTAGTGGGTTATGATTGAGGTGAGCTTTGTCTTAGTAAAAGTATTTAGTAGTTAGATATTAGTATTTAGAAATTTTAATTGCGGAAAATCAAATAATTAGACTGTTTTTCTAATTAGTTTTCGGTCAAACACTAATTACTTACTACTAATATCTAAATACTACAAAATCATTACTTAAACAATTTAACTTCTTATTTATTAACACAATCTAACTTAGTAAAGTAGTATTAATCTCTGGATAAAACATAACCTCCATAACCGTTATGACCTTCACTTTCCCACCAATTTGCATCTAAAGTAAGTGGGGTTCTGTCTTTTAATAAATGCAGGGTGTTTCCACTAACATGATAATAATAGTAATACGAACCAGCCTTAAAAGATTCTTCGTCAAGTATTTCGGATACATCATTATCCCAGTCGGTACTGGCTCCTGTATTGCTTGCATAGTCGTGATAATAAACATGATTTTTTGTAAATTCAAATGTTAAATAGTAATAGGTTGATGATTTTGACCATTCTCCTTGAATATCGTCTGGTAGATTATTGCCAATTTTCCCACAATTTGAAAATAGTAAAATTATTGCCGAGCTAAATACAATGGTCATACGTTTGATTCTTTTTGACATGATTTTCTAGTTTAGAATGTTAATAATGTTTTTTAATTTTTAGTAAACTTACGAATTTCGAATATAACTATTATGCGTAAATTAGTTAGCGTTTAATTTGAATTGTTAATCGTTTAGAATGCTTTTTTTAACGTTAATTTATAGGAAGTGTAAACTGAACTAAAGTTCCTGTGGGAGTATTATTACTGTCTTTTAAATCTAGTATATTAAAGGATATTTCCTTTTTGTATTTTTTATGTTTATAACTTAATTTTTAATACAACGAACTGAATAGCCATGTACAGTATTTATACCGATGCGAGAAATTCTGCCATAGGCATTAAGTTCGTATGCCCTAGCAGCACCTTCTTTATATTGTGTAGCAGTCCACCAAATGCCACAATCACCTATGGCGTGAAATCTATTATCAAAGTAATAATGATAACCACCCGGAAGAGCAGAAAAACCACTTGAATTATTGCCGTAGTTCTTGTTTTCTTGTAAATTCCAACCCTTAGAATTTTTAAGTTTTTCACCGGCAATATCTTCCCCTCCAAGAAAATTTATTAAAGATGTCCATTCTTCATCAGAAGGTAAATGCCAACCGTTTGGGCAGATGTTTTGAGCGACTTTCTGAGTATAAAGATACCCATATTTGCTTACGTTTTTTTTATCGTTATCATAAGCCCAACAATTGTAAGAGACTTTAAAAGCAAGGTTTTCTGCAAACCAAACTTGCTCGCCAATTTGTACGGTTTTGTAGGTTTTTTCGTCTCGCTTGTCGGTAAATGTACCGGTTGTTTGAGCTTTCAAATTGCTTAAACTGAATGCAAATATTATTGCAATTGTTAAAATTGTTTTTTTTTCCCTTTTCATAATATCAATGTTTAATAATTAATATAATGTTAGAATGATTCGTTTTTTCTGATGTGCTGATTATTATGTAATCGCAAAAGTTTTGTTTTGACTAAGTTATTTAGAATCAATAATTTTACGAGCTTCTTCTATAGTAATTTTTTCTTCACTAATTACATCAAAATCATATTTCCCGGTTTCTAAATATTTATAAAAAGTTTCGTCTTCTACCGGTGTTGCTTTATTTACAAAATGCTTTTTGAAATATTCGACATAATCTTTGTAATCAATCCAAAATGCTTGTTTGTATAATGATTTTTCTCTATTATAATCTTCTTTGTCATAATATTCTCTAACTGGGCAAACAGAAAGTATTTGTTTACCTACGATTTTACCTTTTTTATTATAAAGCCAAAGTTCTCTGAATTCATAAGAAGTAATTTCTTTTGGCCGATAGTGTCTTAAAAATTCTCTATAGTCCCCTACATCAAAATTATCATCAATAGGGACAGATTCTGTGTTATAATATTCGCTTAACCTTTTCTTAATTCCCGTAGTATCAATTCGTTTTGACAAATCAGCTGTTTTGTAAGCTGGCATATTATTGTCAAAAATTCCTTTTAAAATATAATCAAACAAGCCCAAATAACCTAAATCATATCTATATTGCATAAATAAAACCAAATTTTGAATGTTTTTTTTAACTTTTAGAGTAACTATTTTTGCAGATTTGTATCTTTTGGGAGTTTTTGGTTTATACTCAATTTTATCAGTATTACAATTATTTTCTAATTTATTGATATTGATATAAAGATTGCTCAAATAAATAGTATCTATACCAAGATTTTTTGCACTAGATTCAGTAAAATTAGGAAAATAATCTGCTTTATAATCACTATTAATAAGTACGTCTAAAAAAGTTCTGTCTTCGTTTGCTGTGAATTTAAAAACTTTTTGACTTGATAGAACCGGAGCTATTTCGTCAAATTTTATCCAAAAAGTAGAACGAAATCGTATCCCCATATCCCCACTAAAATCAATAGCTCTAATCGGGTTCATTCCAATTATTTGTTTTTGGATAAGTTGGTCGTTATAATCATAATATAAATATTCAGCAAGTAAATATCGTGTTATTTCGTTGGGATTGTAATGTTCGATATAATCAATTGTATCATATTTACCTTCTACAGTTGTTCTTACTTCTCCAAGTTTTTTTCTTATTTCTTCTTCTGAAAATTTAGTGTTAAACGTAACAGCCCAATTATTAGAGTACCTATTATTATAAGCATTAGCTTTACCCTTGAATATAGCATCAAGCATTAAATTTATCATATTTGTTGTTCCAAAAATTAAGCTGTCGGTAGGATAAAATAAGACTCTGTTTTCGGGATATTCAATTGCTACCCCATATATTTGAGAAAATTCATCATAGTCATTTAGTGAAATAGTTTTTGTAACATATTTTACGTATTTCACTTTTGATAAATCAACTTTTTCTGGCTTATATTCGGTGTATTTAGGTTTATTTTTTGAAAAACTGTATTTTGGACAATATTCGGGATAAACATTAAATTCTAATGCAAAAGCAGTGTCGTATTGAGTAATTACTCCACCTTTGTTATCAATATGTATTTTACTTTTATATTTACAATTTGTTAAAAAATTATACCATTCTGCATCTTTTATATATGGTTTTAAATCAGGGTAATATATCCAAGCTGCTGCATTATATCTTACCCTGTTGTAACCTGAATATTCTCTAACGGGCATAATCCCAACAATTTTTTTGTCAATTATTTTATTATCAGCTGAGTAGGTTCTGTTTTCAATGATTCTAAATTTGGTGATTTCTGTAAGATCATAATTAGTTTCTATAATTTTAGACACTGCCTTCCCTGTATTCTTATCAATAATTATTGTACTGTCAGTTCTATATCCAAGTCTTTTGTAAAATTCATGTTTCGTCAAAATATTGTCTACTAGTGATGCTCCTCTATAAAAAACTTTTTCATCAAACTCATCGCTAATGTTTGATAACGAAGGGTTGAAAAGTTGTATTTTACCTGCTTCAACATTTTCAATTATATATTCAATTAACGATTTTGATTGTGAATCGTCAGTTTTAAATATTTCAGATTGCTCGTTTTCTGACAACTTCACATTTACGTAAACAATTTTTGTGTGTTGTGCATTTGAAATATACGAAAGCAATAAAATAAATAACAGAGTTGATAGCTTTTTAATTTTCATAATATCAATGTTGAGTCTGCTCAGAAAACCGGTCAGACGGATGTGTTTGCAAAATGCGAAGACCTACCTATTTTATTTACTGTTAATTAACAAAGTCGTTAGACCTATTTTTATACAAGTTTTGACTTTTTGGTGTGGTTTCAATGTTAATAATTAATATTGTTTTTTAATTTTAAGTAAACTTACAACTTATAATTTTAATAATTACAGAAAATTTGTAAACGCTCTATTTGACTTACTCAACGTTAGCTGTGCTTTTTTTAACGTTAATTTATAGGAAGTGTAAACTGAACTAAAGTTCCTGTGGGAGTATTGTTACTGTCTTTTAAATCTAGTATATTAAAGGATATTTCCTTTTTGTATTTTTTAGACAATAATTCTATTCTTTGGTTTGTAATACTTGTAGCTTTTGATATATGTTGTTTATTTGTATTTTTTGTCGATTCTTTTCTACCAATACCATTGTCTTCGGTTTTCATAATTAATTTGTTGGCTGTTAGTAAATAAGTAACTGTTATTAAGCCCTCTGTTATATTTTTATTATTAAAAGCATGTATTATTGAGTTTTCAATAAAAGGTTGTAATAGCATTGGCGGAACAAAATAATCCTCGGTATCAATCTCTTCCGAAATAATTATTTTGTAATTAAACTTATCTGATAACCTCAAATGTTGAAGTTTTAGGTAGTTTTCTATTGTTTTTATTTCGTCTTGTAATGTTATAAAGTTATTAGAAGAATTTGTTAGAGTTGCTCGCATGAGCATAGCAAAATCAGACAAATACGAACTTGCTTCTAAAGGATTATTATTTATAATATAATTTTGAATTGCAGATATTGAATTGAAAATAAAGTGTGGATTCATTTGAGTTCTAAGTAGTTTTTGCTCTAACTCTATGGCTGTATGTTTTGTTTTTAATCTATTTTGTCTGAAAAATAAAGCTCCTAATAATATAAGTGTAACAAGTATAAATATTAATGAGAAAAGAATATATCTTGATTTTTGATTTTTCAAAGTAGTAATTTCTTTTTCACTCGAGAGCTGGTCAATTGTTCTTTGTTTTTTTGTGCTTTCGTATATAATTTCAAGCTCATTTTGAATTTTGTATTTTTGGTTTGAAAAAATACTGTCTTTTATTTGTTCGTATTGTAACCTATAATTATATGCAGTTTTATAGTCATGCTTTTTTTTGTATATATCGGCCATTAGTAAGTATATGTCTTTTTTTAAGTTGCCAAAATTTTCAATATTTGCTGGTTTTATTACTTTTTGTGCAAATTCAAGAGCTTTATTATATTCTTTTTTCAATTTATATAATTCGCAATACGATATATTTAAAAGAACTTTTATACGAGTACTTATCTTTGATGTATCAACTCTATTTATGTAGAACTCAGCACTATCTGCTTGGTTTGTTTGTAAAAATACATTTGCGATGTTTAAATTAATGTTAGAATGAGTAAAACCGGCTAAATTATTTTCATTTATTATTCGTAATGATTCTTTGTAATAAAATTTTGCTTTATCATAATTATTTTTGAATAAATATATTTCGCCCATATTCAAATAGGATTTGCCTTCATAAGTTTTATTGTCAACTAATTGAGCGTGTTTTAAAGAAGACTGGGCATATTCTAAAGCACTATCATAGTCTTTTTGTTCAATTTGAATAAAAGTTAAATTCAAACATATTCCAGATACCAGAAAATAATTCCTCTCTTTTTCGAAATATGCTAGTGCATCAATACAATATTCGGTGGCAAGGTTATAATTTGAAGTTATTAGATGATAAGTTCCAATATATACTTTAGATTTATAGTAATACTCATCATTTTTAAGTTCCTCGGCTAAATTTAGAGCTTTTACAAATAATATATAAGATTTTTTATTTTTGTTTTGAGTGAAAAGGAAATAGGCTAAGTCATAATAACAATGCATTATAACATTTTTATCGCCTAAGTTTACAGCAGCCATTTTTGCCTTTTTAAATAATAATAATGCCGAGTCGGGTTTAGTCTTTTTTAAGTTTTGTGCAGTTTTTAAAATCTGAAATATTTCAGTTGAGTCTATTGCTTTTTGAGCAAAGCTACAATACGAAATTATTATAAATAGAAATGTTAGTTTCAGTGTTTTCATTTAAAAAGTTTTGTGCAGTTAAAATTGTATATTGATTTTGAAAATACAAAATTAAAAACTTTCAAATATTTTCATCACAAAATCTTTTTTTCTTACAGAAACAGGAACTTCAGCTTTGTCTTTCATTAAAATATAGCCACCATTAGATTTTTCGTAGCTTGTAATAAAATTCATATTTATAAGGTGTGATTTATGAACTCTAATAAATCCAGAGTCTTTTAATAGCTCATCGTATTCTTTAAGAACTTTTGATACAATTATTTTTCGTCCATCTTGTAAGAAAAACATTGTGTACGAACTATCAGATTCACAACGAATAATATCTTGAACATTAACAATATAAATGCTTTCTGATGTTTTTAAAACAACTCTTTTTAGACTGTTTGATAAGTCTTGAACATTTGAAAGTAGAGCTTTTAATTTTATATTCTCATTCTCATTATCAATATGTTTTTGTGCTTTTTTTATAGTCGAAATTAGCTCTTTAGGGTTTAAAGGTTTTACCAAATAGTCTAACGCACTAAATTTAATTGCTTTTATGGCATACTCCTCAAAGGCAGTAATAAATATTATTTTAAAATCAATACTCTCTAATTGTTCTAATATTTTAAAACATGTACCGTCGGGTAAATTAATATCAGATAATACTAAATCGGGACTTGTTTTTTGTAATAATTTAGTTGCTTGTTCCACGCTACTCGCCGTCGCCAGAACTTCAACGTCTTCGCAATAATTTTCAATAATCGAGAGAATATTTTGAAGAGTTTTTTCTTCGTCTTCTATAATAATTATTCTTAGCATAACTTTTTTAAACTGTTTTTTTCAAAGTTAATAAAAAAATCACTATTTTGTATGAAAAAAGTGAGCACTTGTAATTTTTTAAAAAAGAATTGTAAATATTCATTTAATTTTATTACAAATAGCTTTCATTTTGTATCTTTGACATATTAGATGCTGTTTGGTTGAGGTGGATGATTATATATGATTAAGGATAATAATTGGCGTTTAAGTGTAGGCTAAATGTATAATTATCTAAGATAGAAAAGATAGAAAGGAGGATTTCAAGAAAAGAAAAGACATTGAAGATGTAAAAGATAAAAAGAATTAAGCTATAAAAAAAGCTGATTCGAAAATCAACTTTACACACTTAACCAGATAATATCTTTTTTTGCGTATTTTTACTTTTCCTGAAAAAAAAGAAAAAATGCACACCACCAGCCGTATCCAGATATGCCTGATGCAAAACAGATGCAAAACAGATGCAAAGAAAAATCCTTTAAATATAGTATTTATAAAATTTGGAAGTTTTTACAAAATGAAAAAATTAAAATTCCCCATTTAGGTGATTTAGGACTGAGTTAAAGCTCAACCATCAAAATAAAATAAGAACAGAAGTCGTTTGTTTAAAAACAATAACTATGAAAAAAACACTTTTTACAATTTTGTCAGCCTTAATATTATTTAATGTTTCGGCTCAGGAGTTAGAACTAAGATTAACAGTTGTAGATAATCAGCAAAAAATATTACCAGGTTTAACAGTTATTTTAATAGAAAGTACTACCCAAGAAAGTAAAGTGCATAAAACCGACAATGTTGGAGAAGTTGACATAATACTTACATCAGGCAAAAGTTGGAGTTTAAGTGTTGGCGAAATGTATAATTACCGAACATTAAAAATGCCTAAAGCAGGAATTTCGACAGTGTCGCAGTATATTACTTATGATATGGTTAGTTACAAGCAAGATAGAAGAGTACTGCCCGATAGGTCAAAAATAACTTTTACTAATATTAAGCAAAGAAATAAGAGTAGTACAGAAGCAACACCTACAGAATCAGTAGTAATTATAAGATTAAAAAGAGAAAACAATGTAGCTTTAAGTTATTATCCGATACAACTTACTTCGTTAAAAAATAAAATAATATATACTACAAAAACTAATAGTAAAGGTGAAGCAATATTTTTAGTTCCCTCAGGTTTTGGCTACGAAGTTGATATTGATAATGTTGAAAGCTTTATGTATGTTGATGTACCTAAGCGTGCAGGCAAACTAAAGTTACGTTTTACTTATGAGCCAACAACTATTAAAGAAAAAAATATAAATGACACTATTACACAAGTCTTGCCCGAAGGGATTACAGGAACTTCGGCTTCATATTTATATGAAATTCAAGTGCTAGAAGGAGATGGCTATGCTACAGGAGAAAATATCTATTTAAAACAGATAAGTTCAGCAAAAGTTTATAAATCAAAAACTAATGATGAAGGAAAAGCATATTTTCTTC
>JAOZLS010000052.1:0-12221 GCA_029934705.1 Bacteroidales bacterium
AATTTTCATAAAAATTATTTCAAAACTATCACAAAAACTTCCTACTTCAGAATTAAAACTATAGAATGTATTATCATATATTCTTACATACTTATTTTCTGAAATATCATGTAAATATACATCATAACCTTCAAAATTATTTTCTAATGAATTGATAGTGTATTGACCTTCATCACAAATATACATACCTAAAGGAATAATTTTTGAGTCGTCAATTTCTGGCATTGAGTTAATAGAATAAATGTTTGTGTTATCATCGTTTCGAGAATAAACTTGAGGTTTTGTATTACCCCAAGCAAACATTTTATGAGCATCAAATTTTGCATCATGCTCTTCTGTTACTTCAAATTCAGCAGGTAAAGTTCTTATAACCATTTCATCGGTAAACCCATCTTTTTCAATATTTAATTTTAAGAAATTAGGAATTACAACTGTTTCTTTCCAAAAAGCTTGATTATCGTGAACTTTAGCTGCGACTGGTATAGTAAAAGTAGAATTATGTGATGAACCTGTATTTGTAACTTTCACCATAAAGCCTTGCCCTGATGGAATAAACTGAGAACCGCCATTTAGGGTAATTCCAATATCATAAGGCGTTGTTGCTGAAGCATCCCCTTGCATATAATATTGATAATTTAATCCATCAAAATAATATATACCACTTTCAATACCATTAAGAATAACTTCATCCCAATCAATAGCTGAACTATATGGATTTCCGGCTAAATTCCAACCATCAAAATAATCTCGTGCTTGAGTTACTCCATTTGCAATAGCAACAGTACTAATTGTATAACTAACATCAAAAACTTTATTTGCAAATTCGAGATTACCTCCTGTTTGTACAAAAGTTTTATCTGGTGAGTTATAACGATTAAATAAATATCCTTTATCAGTAGGGATATTAACTGTTGCAACTTCTGAAGTCCAACCAGATGTCTCATATATTAAAGTTGCATCCCAATAATCTTCATTTGGTTCGCTATAAGAGTAAAAGTTATAGTTTGTATTTGAGCCTTCAACAGTATATATACTTGTAGGAATTGCTGAAAGTGCAGGATACATTAAGTGCCAGCTATTACCAGTAACAAAACGTTCAACTGTAGCCTCAACAGCATTATTTACTATTAAAGAACCATCACCGGAAGCATCCGATTTAATAATTAAACCATCAATTCCTCTATTGTTTGTAATTGAGCCAGAAACAGTCATTTGACCATCGGCAGCAACTGTTACACTAGCATCAATAGCTTCAATAGTCATATTATTACAAACAGCTGTTCCTGCTGTAGTTGTAAGAACAGGATAATTAGGACATCCATCAGGAATAATTATATCATTAATAGCCGTAGGTATTTGCTCAGGAGTCCAGTTTGTAACATCTTGCCAGGCAGTACTTGTTGAACCGTCCCAAGACAAACCAACAGATTTAGACGCCTGTGCAGTATTTCCATAAGCTCCCTGATTAATTCGACTACCACTTACTGGCTCATTTGCATAGCCATCAGCAGGATCTCCTGCATCAAGAGCTGTTGAGGTCGAACCATCAAGAGTCCAAACTCCTGCTGCTACTACAGGAGGCCATTCGTCTGGAAAATGGTACGAACCATTTGCGGATTTTATATGGAAATCAGTTCCTGCAGTTACAAAGTCTGGATCTGTATCAATATCATCAGTACCTGCACCGTTTCCGGTCCAAGCAGCTATATCGGCATAAACACTTCCATTATAATAAACTATATTTGCATTTCCATTCTTAAAATAGGTATTGTAATTAGAAATAACAGTTATTCCAACTTCAGTTTTCAAACAGAAATCAGAAATTCCAGCTTTTGCATAAATAATATTATTTTTAACATTTACTCCTGTTCCCGACTCAACATAAAGTTCAGAAGGATCGTAAATCCCTCCTGGTAATGGAGGTCCTTTAGCTGAGTGTCCGTTATTTGCTATTGTATTATTAATAACAGTAACATTATTTGAACTAATTAACCTTATACCAAAATTATAATTATCATAAATAAGATTATTTAAAAGAACACTAGTAGGTGCATAATTTAATAGAATTCCCGAACCTGCACTTGACCCATAAATTTTAT
Source organism: Bacteroidales bacterium (assembly GCA_029934705.1). Classification (GTDB taxonomy): domain Bacteria; phylum Bacteroidota; class Bacteroidia; order Bacteroidales; family JAADGE01; genus DZBS01. The sequence goes on from JAOZLS010000052.1 coordinate 2,100, forward strand.
TATAAACAATTATATTATTAGCACCTTCGGTATAAATAACTGCATCGATAGAGCTATGAGCTGTAAAACCAATTATTTGAACATAATCTAACGCTCCAATATAAAAAGCATTTGTTTCTCCCGAAGCGTCAACAATTGGCGATTCACCTGAATGATTTTGAATAATCAAATGTTCAGAAACACTTGTTCCTAGGTTTACATTTGGTACAACTTTTTCGTTATAAGTTCCAGTATAAACATCAATAGTTTTTGCACCTGAAAGATAACCTGCTGTCGATGTATTAAAAGCAGAAGTTGTAAACCAAGCAGACAATCCATCTAAGGCAGATTGAATTGTTGCATGAGAATCAGTTCCTCCACCTACTGGAATAATATTACGAGTATTAACAGTTACAGTAGAAGTTGCATCAGTTCCAGAACCTGTAGCAACAGTTAAAGTATTATTAGTGTATAATCCCGCAGGAAAAGTTACAACTAAAGTAGAACCATCGTTTGAAACATTTGTTCCTGTAACACCAGCAATCGTAACCGTTGTTCCCATTCCACCTAAATTTGTTCCTACAATTGTTATAGTTTTTCCTTTATCTGCAAAGAAAAAGTCATCAGTTACCGACGTAATAGTTGGAGAGGCTACTAATGTTGTATAATTTCCTGTTAAACCTGGTATTAAATAACAAGTACCTAAGTCATTATATTCATAAATAGCAAAATGATAAGTTGTTCCAGTTGCTAAACCTGTAACATTTACAGAAGTTGCTGATCCATTGTAAACAACATAATTTCCAACACCTATTTGTTCTGGTGCTCCTGAGAAATTTGCATCTGCAGTATAAGTTGTTCCACTAAGAGGGTCGCTATCAACAGCTGCTGATTCGTGAGCTAAAACAATTACATTATCGCCATTTCCCCGTGTCCAACCTAAATTTATTGAATTTACGGTAGGAGTTCCAGTCATTAAAGTTGCTTGAGTTGTTGGTGCACAATCTAATGTAGTTGAAGTCCCGGTTAATGGTGGTACTAAATAACATTTATTAGCATCCAAAAATTCATAAACTGCAAACTGATAATTAGTATTACTAGTTAAAGCCGTAACTATTTCAGCGGTTAATGCTCCAATATAAACTACAAAGTTTCCTGTACCAATTTCTGTTCCTGAACCAAAAGCGGCATTAGCAGTATAAGTTGTTCCATCAATAGGGTCAGCATCTACAGCTGCTCCTTCGTGTGCAAGAATAATTACAAAATCGCCATCGCCACGAGTCCAACTAATATCCATAGTTAATACATCGGGAGTTGCATTAAAGTTTGTAGCTTGAGTATTAGGGTAAACACATGCAACAGACTTAGAAGCCTGAGCTGTATTTCCATAAGCACCTTGATTAATTCTACCACCTGCGGCTGGTTCTAAAGCGAACGCATCAGCAGGATTTCCAGTATCTAATGCAGGAGAATCAGTTGCGTCGTTAACCCAAGCACTAGCAGCAGCCATTGGAGGCCATTGTGCAGGAAAAGGATATGAACCAAAGGTTGATTTTATATGAAAATCAGTTCCTGCTATAACAAAATCAGGGTCAGTTTCAATATCATCTGTACCTGCACCATTCCCTGTCCAGCCAGCTAAATCGACATAAACTGCTCCTTCGTAATTTACTAAAAAATTATTACCGTTTTTAAAATAGGTATTATAATTAGAAGTAATTGTACTACCCGACTCAGTTTTTATTGTGAAAATTGCAGTACCCGATTTAGCATAAAATATATTATTTTCGACACTTATTCCAGTACCCGATTCAACATATAATTGAGCAGGTTCATATAATCCTGGTAACGGTGGAGCTTTTGACTCGTTTCCGTTGTTTGCAAGTGTATTATTATCAAGAATAACATTATTTGAAGCTATAAGCCTTACACCAAATTGATTATTATCGTAAATTAAGTTATTAAGAACAATTGTAAATACCGAAGAATTTAATAAAATTCCAGAACCACCTGTTGAACCATAAACTTTATTATATTTAATTAAGTTTTTATCACCTTCGGTATAAATAACATCAGCTGTTGAGCCGTAAGCTGTAAAGCCAAGGATATGAACATAATCTAATGCTCCAATATTAAAAGCATTTGCTAAACCAGAAGCATCAACAATTGGAGCTTCGCCTAAATGATTTTGAATAATTAGGTTTTCAGTAACAGTTGTTCCTAAAGTAATATTTGGTGTTACATTTTCGGTATAAGTTCCATTATAAACATCGATAGTTTTTGTACCTGAAAGGTAACCTGCTGTTGATGTATTAAAAGAAGAAGTTGTAAACCAAGCGGCAAGTCCGTCTAAAGCAGATTGAATTGTTGCATGAGAATCAGTTCCTCCACCTACTGGAATAATATTACGAGTATTAACAGTTACAGTAGAAGTTGCATCAGTTCCAGAACCTGTAGCAACAGTTAAAGTATTATTAGTGTATAATCCCGCAGGAAAAGTTACAACTAAAGTAGAACCATCGTTTGAAACATTTGTTCCTGTAACACCAGCAATCGTAACCGTTGTTCCCATTCCACCTAAATTTGTTCCTACAATTGTTATAGTTTTTCCTTTATCTGCAAAGAAAAAGTCATCAGTTACCGACGTAATAGTTGGAGAGGCTACTAATGTTGTATAATTTCCTGTTAAACCTGGTATTAAATAACAAGTACCTAAGTCATTATATTCATAAATAGCAAAATGATAAGTTGTTCCAGTTGCTAAACCTGTAACATTTACAGAAGTTGCTGATCCATTGTAAACAACATAATTTCCAACACCTATTTGTTCTGGTGCTCCTGAGAAATTTGCATCTGCAGTATAAGTTGTTCCACTAAGAGGGTCGCTATCAACAGCTGCTGATTCGTGAGCTAAAACAATTACATTATCGCCATTTCCCCGTGTCCAACCTAAATTTATTGAATTTACGGTAGGAGTTCCAGTCATTAAAGTTGCTTGAGTTGTTGGTGCACAATCTAATGTAGTTGAAGTCCCGGTTAATGGTGGTACTAAATAACATTTATTAGCATCCAAAAATTCATAAACTGCAAACTGATAATTAGTATTACTAGTTAAAGCCGTAACTATTTCAGCGGTTAATGCTCCAATATAAACTACAAAGTTTCCTGTACCAATTTCTGTTCCTGAACCAAAAGCGGCATTAGCAGTATAAGTTGTTCCATCAATAGGGTCAGCATCTACAGCTGCTCCTTCGTGTGCAAGAATAATTACAAAATCGCCATCGCCACGAGTCCAACTAATATCCATAGTTAATACATCGGGAGTTGCATTAAAGTTTGTAGCTTGAGTATTAGGGTAAACACATGCAACAGACTTAGAAGCCTGAGCTGTATTTCCATAAGCACCTTGATTAATTCTACCACCTGCGGCTGGTTCTAAAGCGAACGCATCAGCAGGATTTCCAGTATCTAATGCAGGAGAATCAGTTGCGTCGTTAACCCAAGCACTAGCAGCAGCCATTGGAGGCCATTGTGCAGGAAAAGGATATGAACCAAAGGTTGATTTTATATGAAAATCAGTTCCTGCTATAACAAAATCAGGGTCAGTTTCAATATCATCTGTACCTGCACCATTCCCTGTCCAGCCAGCTAAATCGACATAAACTGCTCCTTCGTAATTTACTAAAAAATTATTACCGTTTTTAAAATAGGTATTATAATTAGAAGTAATTGTACTACCCGACTCAGTTTTTATTGTGAAAATTGCAGTACCCGATTTAGCATAAAATATATTATTTTCGACACTTATTCCAGTACCCGATTCAACATATAATTGAGCAGGTTCATATAATCCTGGTAACGGTGGAGCTTTTGACTCGTTTCCGTTGTTTGCAAGTGTATTATTATCAAGAATAACATTATTTGAAGCTATAAGCCTTACACCAAATTGATTATTATCGTAAATTAAGTTATTAAGAACAATTGTAAATACCGAAGAATTTAATAAAATTCCAGAACCACCTGTTGAACCATAAACTTTATTATATTTAATTAAGTTTTTATCACCTTCGGTATAAATAACATCAGCTGTTGAGCCGTAAGCTGTAAAGCCAAGGATATGAACATAATCTAATGCTCCAATATTAAAAGCATTTGCTAAACCAGAAGCATCAACAATTGGAGCTTCGCCTAAATGATTTTGAATAATTAGGTTTTCAGTAACAGTTGTTCCTAAAGTAATATTTGGTGTTACATTTTCGGTATAAGTTCCATTATAAACATCGATAGTTTTTGTACCTGAAAGGTAACCTGCTGTTGATGTATTAAAAGAAGAAGTTGTAAACCAAGCGGCAAGTCCGTCTAAAGCAGATTGAATTGTTGCATGAGAATCAGTTCCTCCACCTACTGGAATTACATTACGAGTATTTACAGTTACAGTTGAAGTAGCATCTGTGCCAGAACCTGTTGCTACAGTTAAAGTATTGTTAGTGTATAATCCCGCAGGAAATGTTACAACTAAAGTAGAACCATCGTTTGAAACATTTGTTCCTGTTACACCGGCAATAGTTACTGTTGTTCCCATTCCACCTAAATTAGCTCCTGCAATTGTTATAGTTTTTCCTTTATCTGCAAAAAAGAAATCATCAGTTACCGATGATATAGTTGGAGATGCAGCATCAGTTGTTGCATTTGCGGTTGCACCAGGTGTTAAATAACAAATATCTAGGTCATAAAATTCATATATTGCAAAATGATAAGTTATACCTGCTGTTAAGCCAGTAACCGTAACATTATTTGGTGTATTGTTATTATATACAACAAAATTTCCTGTACCTATTTCAACTCCTGCACCAAAAGTGGCATCAGCACCATAAGCATTTCCACTGATTGGGTCGGCATCAACGGCTGAACCGGCATGTGCGAGAATAATAACATTATCGCCATCACCTCTTGCCCATGTTAAATCAATTGTTGTAGAACCTGTTGCTGTAGCTACAAATGTATTTGCTTGAGATGTTGGAGCAATACAGGGTAGCGGAGGTCCTTTGATGGTATCATTATCAGATTTTTCTTGTCCAAAGACAAAAAGAACTGACAAAATCATCATATTTAATAATATAAATATTTTTTTCATTTGTTTAAAATTTATTGCCACGAATACACTAATAAAAACACTAATAAAATTTAATCATTCCATTGTGTGTTAAATTTATTTATCATGGATGTTTCATTTGTTTATATTTTATTTTAAGGTTTATGTTACATCCACAACCAAAAGTCGTTAACACTCAAAAAGAGCAAACAAATCTTGGGTGAATATTTCATATTTTATATTAATACAAGGTTGTTCTGATTGAATAAAACAACCTTATATTAAAAATTAGATTTATTTAATAACAATTCTTTTATGTTGAACAATTGCGTTGTTTAAAATAGTCGTAACCATATAAACACCACCATTAACATTACTTAAATCAATTATTTGATAATCTTTACCTCTAAATTTATTTGAATAGATAAGTTTTCCTGTTATTGAAGTAACTTTAACTTCGTAATTTCCAGAATATTCATCAACTCTTAAATAAAAGTTACCATCGTTAGGATTAGGATAAATAGTTACATTATAATCAGCATTAATATCTAATATACTTGTAGTTCCAGTTTTTTCAAAAACAAGTTCGAATCTTCCTAATTCATCATTAGTTAAAGATGTAAATGTTAATACTGAAGTGCTATTTAGTTCTATAAGGTCTTTAGAGTCTAATCCGTTATTATCTCTTAAATATATTTTCATATTTTTGAAATTAAACTCAGTTGCTGAAATTACAAATTCATCGTAAGAAGAATATACTCTTAAAGGTACAGTTACTGTTTCACCTTCTTCTAAATTAGCTAAAGTATTTATAGAATACTCCGTTGAAGCATCAATTCCTGTTGTATATATTTGAGGAACATAGCTATAATGACTAAACATTTTAAAAGCGTCAAGTCTATTATCCATATTATTTGTAGCCTGCTCATCAAATCTAACAATTATTTCATCTTGATAATTATTAGCAGAAACTTGAAGACGTAAGAAATTCTCTGGAGTTTCGTAATTTTCTTTTGTTTTAACTAGAGTTGCAGCATTGTGAATACGTGCATTTGCAGGAATATTAAGTGTTCCACCTGTTTCAGAAGCATCACCTTTTACAAAAAAGCCTTGCATTGGAGCAATATATTGAGAACCTCCGCTTGTTGCAGCTCCGTTCCAAGAATTAGTACCTACAACATAACTTTGATAAGTTCCTGCAACATCATCCCAAACATAAATGGCATCGTATAATTTAGCAGCTCCTGCATCAGTAGCAGTCCAGTCGATTGCAGAAGTAAATGGGTTTGAAATAAAATTCCAACCATCAAAATCGCCATAAGAAGAACCATTTGGAGCATTCGTTCCATTGTTAGTATAATTAATAGTAATACCAGCTCCTGATGTGGAAGTATTTAACAAACCTGTAAAAGTTAATGTTTGTTGAAATTCGTTATATAAATAACCTTTCGTTACATCTAAATTTCCTGAATAGTTAGTCCAACCATTAACTGGTGAGTCGTAAACAGAGCCAGTCCAGTAATCAATAACAGACTCGTCATAATCAAATAAATATGTTGTATTAGGGAATATAGCAGATGTAGCATTACTTATTGGAGAACCAAGCATGTGCCAAGCTCTTCCTGAAGCAGCAAAAAACTGATTTACAGTTGCAGAAACACCTGATGCAGAGTTCTGAATAAGAGAACCAGTACCAGTTGCGTCTGAATTAATTACTAAACCTGCATTACTTGCATTATTAGTTATAGTTCCTGACACAGTCATTTCGCCATTAGTTGCAATTGTAACACTTGAAGTGTTTTCAATTGTAATATTATTACATTCGGCAAGAGTAGTTTCAATTAAAGGATAATTAGATATTCCATTTGGAATAACAACATTGTCTGTTGAAGTAGGAATAGTTCCTAAATCCCAGTTACCAGTTTTTTGCCAATCGGTATCTGTTGCCCCAGTCCAATTATGAGCAGCAACAACTGCAGCACTTTTAGACGCTTGAACAGTATTACCATATGCTCCTTGGTTAATTACACCTCCATTACCAGCAGGTTCGTTTCCAAAAGCATCGGCAGTATTTCCTGCGTCAATTGCAGGAGAGTCTGATCCGTCAGTTGTCCATGTTCCACTTGTTGCAGTTGAAGGAGGCCATTCACCACCTGCATAAGAATCTGCAGTTGATTGTAAGTGATAATCTGCTCCTCCTACAAATAATGGGTCAGTAATTATATCATCTGTGCCATTGGGACCAGTTGGACCTCCATTATAATTGTAAATTTCGGCATTTGTACTATAATAAGTATTAAAATCGGAGGCTATTGAGTTACCTGGACTTATTAGAGCAAAATAGTCATCGCTTCCTGTTTTCGCAACAAAAATATTATTTTCTACAGTTGCTGATATGCCAGCTACGTATAAAGCGGCACCTGTGTTAGATGCGGAAGCAGTTTCATCTCCAGAAACAACTACGTCATCAACATGCCACCATTCATCAGCATCACAATAACCTGTAAATTTAATATATAATGTATTACTTGTTGGATTTACTCCTGTTACTGAATATTGTGCATAAGTATTATGGTCATTTACTATATGAAAAATCTGCTGTGTCCAATCAATATTATCAAAACTATAATAGCCATATAGTTCATCACTATTATTCATGCTACCAGTATGATTTTCATCAGAACGAGCATAACAAGAAATTGTTAAATTATCATACCCTGTAACGTCAATAGAAGTGTATTGTAAACTACCATCAACCTCAGGAAGCATAAAAGAATGCGTTGGGCTATTAGCATATCCTGCATCATCATAAACAAACCATGTACTTGCAGTTGATGACCATCCTGTATAATCACCGCTTTCAACATCATAATCAAATATTAAAACTCCATTTTGAGGTGAATAAGTTCCACCATTATTATCAGCAGTATTATTTTTAATTGTGTTACCTGTACTTAAGATTTCAATTCCATATTTATAATTTGAAAAAGAAAGGTTATTAGTAATAGTAAAAGGTGTTCCTGTTTCTACTTTAATACCAGAACCACCAACAGATGCAGATGTTTTATTATATGAAATAATAACATTATCGCCTTGTGCATAAATATTATCGAGGTTAGCCGTTTCAACAGAAAAACCAGTAAGAGTTACATAATTAACTGTGCTTAAATTAAAACCATAGCTATTTCCTGTTGCATCAACTGTAACAATATCTCCTGCATTATTTTGAATAATAAGAAAATTATTATCAACTGGATTTAATTCGCTATTTAAAGTAACTTCATCAGTATAAGTTCCTGCTTCAACATTAATAGTTTTTGTTCCTGCTAAATCACCTGCATTAAAAGCTATTGTTCCGTACCAAGCATGAAGTCCATCAACAGCACTTTGTATTGTTGGGTGATTATCGCTTGTTACACCTGCTCCTGAAACTACTGGGATTGTGTTACGCCTTTTTACTGTAATAGAAACATCATCATCAGTATCAGAGCCTTTTGTTGCAGTTACAACACCATCAGTATAATTACCTGCAGGAAAATTAACAGTAGCTAATGTACCTGTGTTTGAAATAATCGTACCTACAACCCCTCCAATATCAAATGTACAACCAAGTAAATCCGTACCAGTAATTTCTATTTGTTTTCCTCTATCTTCATATAAATCGGCCTGATTTACTGAAACAATATCAGGAGGAGTACATGATTCATCAAGAGTAAAAGCTACTATTTTGGTATATTTAGTAGATGTACTTGTATTCATATATTCAGCTGTGTACCAAAATGTATAGTCGTCATTAGGATCAACGGCCATATTTGCATAGTCACTCCAACGGTTTGCTCCTGCTTGACTTGTTCCTCCTTCTACAATTGAAAATTCAGCAATATCCATTGTGTTTGCAGGGGCACATGAAGAGCGTCCGATTGCATGTATTCCAGGATAAGTAGTATTTGTAGGAGAAGAAATATTAAAACCAATAGCAGTTTGACCAGCACCATTCATTGCAATAACAGGCATCCAACGACTAACATCATCTGCTCCTCCTGGATTATATGTACCTTGCTGGGTAATTGACCAATTACCACCATTTCGTTCTAATTCATACCACCGAATAGCTGCTTCTGTTCCAGTTTCTGCAATAGCATGTGTACAAACTATTTTTTCTGTTCCACTAAAATTCCTATATTGAGCTCTGTACATCAAAACAGTAGAAACACCATCTAATTGTTGTCCGGAGCCTGGTTGAGGTATATTATCCCAATCTGCAGCATCAAATCTACCAGTAAAAGAGTTAACACCTAATTGTTGAACCATGCCAAAAGTTGAATTCCCAGGTGTTGCCCAATCTACATCAAGTTCGTATATTCTAAGTTCATCATCTGCATTACTTTGATTGTCATCAGCAATGGTTATAAATGTTCCAGGAGTTCCAGAAGGAGCCCATGCTCCATCATTATCAAGTGGCATAATTGCATGAAACCCATCAAAAGTAGATGGTCGGCTAGGGTTATCGAATCCAATCATTGTTGGATTTGCATCCCCTGCAATCATAGCAGTTCTATCAAAAACATACACATCGTTTCCGCCAGAAGTATTAGTTGCCATATAATAACCATCTTGCCATATTCCATATTTCATATAATCAGGTGTGTCATCTACATCAAAAGACCAAGAGTACCAAGACCCAGTTGGGTCGGCAGTCATTGAAACCGCAATTAGCATCATATCGTTAGAATTACAAAGCGAAAATTCTGAATAAAACCATCTTTGAGCTTGTTCATCCCATAATACAATCGGGTCTCCACTATTACAACCCGCACCAGTTAAACCTCCGTCAAAAATATCATTCAAATCTCCATTTGCTACAAGTGCTCCATTACTTTTTCGGTAAATAGCATAGGTAGTATTCACTACTTGAAAATAATATAAAGGTCCAACATCTCCGTTACAATCAGGTGGAAAAGATCCCGAAGTTTGTCCATTATAGTTATATAAAATTCCTCTTGAATTACCTTCTTTTCCAAATTCTAATTGCTGATTAACACCTGCATATA
>JAOZLS010000052.1:12321-16004 GCA_029934705.1 Bacteroidales bacterium
CCTCTTGAATTACCTTCTTTTCCAAATTCTAATTGCTGATTAACACCTGCATATACTCTTGAATAATCAATATCTTCCCATTCTTGAGTTACTTTTCTACGCTCACGTCCTTTAAACGGATTTTTTGATTTATTTCTCAGGTCAATAGCATTCTCTGTTAAAGTAATCTTATTTAATGGTTTTGTTATTGCAAAACCACTTGCAACCTTGATTTCTGTTGGATAAACAACTTCATTTGTCGTCCTTTTCTTCACTACTTCTTTCACTTGTATTTGTCCGTACAATAATATGGGCAAGGTCATAAGTATTAGTAAAATTATTCTTTTCATAATTTTTAATTTAATAATGTGATTGTTGGGTTTACATTTAAGTTCCTAGCTTTAATTTTTATTAAAGCTAGAAACTACTTTTTTATTTAATAATAATTCGTTTTGTTATTATCGAATTATCGTCTAATTGTATTTTTACAAAATAAATACCAGCTGACTGATTTTTTATGTCAATAACTTTTGTTCCTGTATTCTCAAAATTATTTTTATAAATAACTTGACCAGTAACTGTTGTTACTTGAACTGAATAGTCTTTTGTATTATCACTAACATTTATATTAAATTCTCCCGAATTTGGATTTGGATACAAATAAATTGTATTTTTATAATCTTCGATACTAGTTGTTGAATTATAAAATAATATTTCAAATCGGTTTTCATTCAAGTCAATAGATGTAAAAATAAACTCATCGCCTAATTTTAATTCTACCATATTATGTGTAAAATTGTCTCTTAAGAAAACTTTTACATCGGTAAAATTAAATTTATTTACTGCGAGTGTAAAAATTTCTGTTGCATTCAAAACATTAATATACATCGAAGTTTCTGAATTAACTTTAGGTAAAGTATTAATTGAATATTCAATATTAGAAATATCCTTTGTATAAATTTGAATCATATTATCTTCATGAGAGAACAGTTTATATGCATCAAAGTTACTATCCATCCCGTTAGTAGCTTCATTATTAAAACGCACTACAGTTTCATCGGTAAATTCATTTCCTTTAATTTGAATTGATAGATAATTCTCTGGAGTTTCTTTCCAAAAACTTTGAGTATTATGCACTATTGCACTTGAAGGAATGTTTAGAGTTCCGCCAGCTGAATTTGCTTTCACAAAAAAGCCTTGTCCTGCAGGAATATATTGTGATCCTCCATTTGTAGAACCTCCATTTAACCAAACTGCATATTGTGTTCCGTCGTAAAAATAAACTCCGTTATCTAAGTTTGCTGCTGCATGATTTATTGTTGCATCTTCCCAATCAATAGCTGCTGTATATGGGTTTGAAATAAAATTCCAACCATCAAACTCGTTATAATCATCACCGTTTGGAGCGTTTCCTGCATGATCGTTATAATCAATAGCAATTGAGCCTGTTGAAGTATTATCATTAAGTTGCCCTGTATATGTTAGTGTATTTTCGTAAAAATTAAATAAATAACCTTTATTATTTACCATATTTCCAGATGTAAACGAGGTCCAACCATTAACTGGAGAGTTATAAACATCTCCTGTCCAATAATCATCAGTTGCTTCATCATAGAAATATAAATTATTAATAGATGGAAAAACAGATATTGGAGCATTATTTATAGGAGAACCAACAAAATGCCACTGGCGAGTAGTTGGTGTTGGAGTAGCAAAAAAAGAATTAACAGTTGCATCAACAACACCAGAAGTACTATGAATAAGAGAACCTGTACCATTTGCATCTGAATTAATTACTAAACCTGCATTACCTGCTGAATTTGTAATTGAGCCAGCAACGGTCATATATCCATCTACTGCAATTGTTAAACTTGCTAAATTTTCAATTTCAATATCATTACATAATGCCTTTATTCCTATTCCATTATTAACTACTGGATAATTAGGACAACCATTTGGAATTGTAACATCATCGGTTGCTGTAGGTATTACGCCTCCATCCCAATTTCCTGTGTTTTGCCAATCGGTGTTTGATGCTCCTGTCCAATCAATACCCGCAGAAACGAGTGTTCCATCAACATTAATATCATCTATTGCCATGTCTGAATGAAAGTCAGTACCATCTAATGTTCCAGACCATCTTAATTTCACTCGTCCTTGACCAGCATAAACATCTAAATTTACAGTTGCTTGTATCCACGCATTTCCCTGGTCTGTTGATAATGTCCATATATTTGCAGACCAAGTATCTCCATCGTCCGTTGATGCCTGAACTGCCATAATTCCCATATTATCGCCATACATGTGATACCAAAAAGTTAGTGTAGCATCAGACAGTGAAGAAAAATCAAACGAGGGGCTCGTGATATATCCAACACCTGAACAAGAACCTGATGATTCTGTATATAAATAATTCCCTCCACCTGTATGGTCATCCACAGGTCCTGTATCTCCAGAAGCTGTTGCTCCACTAAAAATATCCCAATCTATATCATCACTACTTTCATTTGTCCAACACTCTTCAAGAAAGACAGACCCATCTGTAGTACATTCCACTGCAGGTGTACTTTCAGTCCAAATATCAAAACCTTGTGTGTATGGTACCGTTTTTAAACATGGGTCAGAAGCAATTTCTCTATTTCCTGCTGGTGCGGTTGTTGTAGGAGTTCGTGCAGAACCAACTGTTAATGATGTGCATTCTGCATCAACAAAATTGCCAGTAGTTGCAGAAGCATCAATATCATAAACAAGCCAAAAATAATTTATCCCAGCAGATAAGGTCTGTGTTCCATTTACTACATGCGAACCATTTGGAATAACAACTGTTGCACCAAATTGATTGGTTGTAGCAAAAGTTGAACTTGTTCCTGTATAATAAATTTTCGCATTATCAATATCTATAAGTGTATTTGTTGTTCCTGTTGTATTAAATGTAAATGAAGTTGCATCAATTGGACTTGTGCTTCCAGAAGTTACAATTTGAATACCTATTATTTCTCTTTCTGTTTCTGCTAAATATACATCCGTTGTTGTGTTTTGAGTAGTTGTGCATGATTCATAAATCATTGGACCAGTTGGAGCTTCGTATAAATCACTTTCCCAAACTCCTCTACCAGATGTTCCTGCTACAAGACGGCTATTGGTGGGTGTTGCATTATAATAAATATCTAATTCGTTTACTACTACGTTTGGTAAATTAGTATTAAATGCAACCCAATTTGCAGTTCCTACTTTTAGATATACTCCAACATCTGTTCCTACGTATAGCTCAACGTCTGTTGTATTTTGTTTATTTTGAATAACCGACATCATCGGAATATTTGGTAAACCTGCTGAAATATTTGTCCAATTAGCACCAGCATCGGTAGTTTGATATATCCTATCTCCATCGTATCCACCAAAAGTAACCCATGCTGTAGATGGATCATCGTCTTTAACAGCTATATATGTTATTGCATTTGTAGAAACAGGCAAACCAGATGTTCGCTCTGTCCAAGCACCTCCGCCATTCGTTGTAACCCATAATTGATCTGGGTCGGCAACATATAAATAATTACTGTTTGAAGGAGCAATTGCCATAGAGCGTAGGTCATCAGCAGTGTTCATTGTTGATATTGTACTCCAATTATTTCCTCTATCAGTTGTTTTATAAACATTATTATAACCTGCATATATAGTTTGATTTGCATTAGGGTCAATTATAT
>JAOZLS010000309.1 GCA_029934705.1 Bacteroidales bacterium
TATATAAAAAATTAAATAATTTAGATTAAAAAAAAAAATCAATACTTGAAATAGCAAATAAAAGACAAAGATTCAACAAGACTTCTTTTTTTATATTCCACACATTATTATGGAATAATTTTGTAAATAAACTTGGTAAAACAATCAAATTCAGGATTAAAATTAAAAAAGTAGAAAGAGTAAATCCTGTTAGTAAATATATAATTTTTTTGATTGGGAAAGTCCAAATTTCAATAGGCTGAAAAATTAATAAAAATGCAAAAACACCTAAACTTATAAATAAGCTAATTTTGGAATTATGCTTCAAATCATCATTAAAAGGGTATGGTCTATTTAAAACTCCGTTTATCTCCATGTGTTAAAATTAATTACTTGATATAGTTTGCTTTTTGCACAATGCAAATATATCGCATTTTCTAAAAAATTGCAGTATTTTATTTGTTTTTATAATCAATTTTTCATCCGCTGTTTGAAAAATTGTGAAATCATTGCTTTTTATTTGCTGTTGAAAAAATGTAATTTTAACAACTTAAAATTATTTGTGAATTTAGTTATGCACAACGTGGGACTTCTTTGTTTTTGTTGGCTTTTTCGCATAACGTTAAATTATTAGTAAAATGTTCAAATTTAGCACTTTCGTTAATTTCTTGCACCCCGAAAAGCCAATAAAATCAAAGAAAATGATATGCGTATTTATTTCTTTTCAATTCGTTTTTGTTCATCAATATACGTTTCGTCTGTCAATCTTTTTATGGATTTTGTTAAATTTGTAGTAGTCATTATTTTAAGTTGATACTGTGCTATTTCTTTTAGCTGTTCAAACCGATTTCTTTTGAAATTTCTTGTTTTACTAATTCTGCGTTTGCTGTTTCTAAATTTGATAAAACGGCTAATTCATTGATACTTGCAAAATCTCGTATGTTTAAATTTTTCTCTGTGTGTTCGGGATTTGCATCTTCCACGTTTTTGCTGTGAAATCAAATAAAGCCCTCGTTCGGCTCAGGCTGTGCCTGAGTCGCTCTATATATCAGCTCACTGTCTTCCATAAAAATCAATTTTAGTAGTATAAACCTTCTTCTTCCGATATTTTATATCTTGTTAACAAATCTTTTTTTCGTAAATATATCAAAATATTATTAATAAATTGAATTATTTATTGATGTTACATCAGTTACAGGCAATAGCCTGTAAGCATAGAACGACTTAGGCAAGAGCCTAAGTCAAACGTTTTGTCTTGACAGCGCCGTCCGAACTGAGCCTGATTTATAAAACATTTTTGACTTTTAACTCCTAGCTATTTTCTAATAATCCTTAATAATTATTCTAAAAAAAACTTCTATTTTATTAAAAATGTTATTAGACATGCTAACTATATATTAAATTATATAACTTTGTTGGAATTTTAAAAATGACAATCAATAAAATTAATTATTATGGAATACAGAGTAGAACATGACACTATGGGCGAGGTAAAAGTACCTGCCGAAAAATATTGGGGAGCTCAAACTCAACGCTCACGAGAGAATTTCAAAATAGGTGATGCAGCGTCAATGCCAGCAGAAATTATTGAAGCATTTGGATATTTAAAAAAAGCAGCAGCACAAGCAAATAATGAGCTTGGAGTTTTAGCTGAAGAGAAGAAAGTATTAATAGAAAAAGTATGCGACGAAATTATAGCAGGTAAATTAACCGATCAATTTCCTTTAGTAATATGGCAAACAGGTTCAGGAACACAATCAAACATGAATGTTAATGAGGTTGTTTCTAATAGAGCACATGTAATTGATGGCGGAAAGTTAGGCGAAGGAACAAGCCCAGTTCATCCTAATGATGATGTAAATAAATCTCAATCGTCAAACGATACTTTTCCAACAGCAATGCATATTGCTGCATATAAAATGCTTATTGAAACTACAATACCCGGAATTGAAAAATTACGAGATACTTTAGTAAAAAAAGCAGAATCATTTAAAGATGTTGTTAAAATAGGAAGAACTCACTGGATGGACGCTACTCCTTTAACTTTAGGACAAGAATTTTCGGGATATATTTCGCAACTAAACCATGGTTTAAAAGCAATAAAAAATACTTTTGATCATTTATCCGAATTAGCTCTTGGCGGAACAGCAGTTGGTACAGGAATAAATACTCCTAAAGGTTATGATGTTTTAGTTGCTGAAAAAATTGCAAACTTAACAGGCTTACCTTTCATTACTGGAGAAAATAAATTTGAAGGACTTGCAGCTCACGACGCAATTGTTGAATCATCGGGTGCATTAAAAATGATTGCTATTAGTTTAATGAAAATAGCTAATGATATTAGAGTTATGGCATCGGGACCAAGAAGTGGAATTGGCGAAATAACGATACCATCAAACGAGCCAGGTTCATCAATAATGCCAGGAAAAGTAAATCCTACTCAGGTAGAAGCTCTTACAATGGTTTGTACACAAGTAATAGGAAACGATGCTGCAATTAATGTAGGCGGAATGCAAGGCCATTTTGAATTAAACGTTTTTAAACCTGTTATGATATACAATTTTCTACAAGCAGCAAGACTTATAGGCGACGCATGTGTGTCTTTTAACGATAATTTAGCTGTTGGAATTGAGCCTAACGATTCTGTTATTAAAACAAATTTAGAGAATTCGTTAATGCTTGTAACTGCCTTAAATACAAAAATAGGTTACGAAAAATCGGCTAAAATTGCTAAAAAAGCTCATGCCGAAGGTTCAACTTTAAGAGAAGCTGCTGTTGAGTTAGGTTTCTTAACTAGCGAACAGTTTGACGAATGGGTTGACCCTATGAAAATGATTGGTTCTTTATAAAAAAATAGATTATAATTATTATATTAAGTCGAAGCCTTCGAGCCAGAAGAGGGTTTCGGCTTTTTATTTTACCTTAAAAAGTTGAATTGCTAATAGAACAACTTATAGGAAAGTGATCCGATAATTTAATGTCTCCAATTTTAAAATTAGAAGAAACTAACTTAGGAGAATGCAAAATATAGTCAATTCTTAGTGATGGCAGTTTTCCATTATATGTTCCACCAGTTCCAAAGCCTGACTCTAAAAAAGCATCTTTATACTCACCTCTAATTTTTTTATAGGAATAAGAAATAGGGATATCATTAAAATCGCCACAAACTATAGTTTTATATGGTGTGTTTTGAACATGTGGATAAATTGCATCAACCTCGCGCGAACGATTTCGGTATGCTTTAATTAGCTTAGACCCAATACCATAAACAATATTAGGCTCACGGTTGTCATCAATATTTTCAATGTTTTTGTAATCTTGCTTACTTAAATGAATTGATGCTAAATGAATACTATAAATCCTAAAAGTATCTTCATCAACTTTTATATCGGCATAAATACATTTTTGTTTTGTAGTACCTATGTTTACAAAGCCACTATTTACAATGGGATATTTGCTAAATATTGCATTTCCAGAATACCTGTCTTTATTACGATACGAAATTATATAGTCTTTGGTATTTTGAGTTTTTATTATTGAATCTTGAAAATTATGCTTGTTTTTATCAGAATAAAACTCTTGTAAACAAATGATATCTGCATCTTCATTCTTTATGTATTCAAATATTTTCTGTCCTCCTTTTTTATCATTTGCCCAATTATATAAATTAAACATTCTAACATTATACGATAAAATTTTTATTTTTTTATCAACTATTTCCTTATCATTTATTGATAATGCAAAAAAGTTTAAAAAACTACTTATTCCCAGCAAAATTGTTATAAAAGAAACGAGTGAAATTTTATTTTTTCGTGAAAGCCAAAAAAATAAAAATGAAATATTTACAAAAAGGAGTATAGGGAAAATTAAGCCCAGCAAAGCCAAAAAAGGCATAAAACTAGGACTTACAAATACAGAAATATAGGTTACTAATAATAAAATTGCAACAATTACATTTAAAAATACTGCAATTTTATATAATACTGTTTTCAATATAAATACTTTAAGCTTTGAATTTTTCTTTATTCAGTGGACTAAAGTAAAGTAAATTAGTACAAAATCAAAAAGAATTTAGGCATGTTTCATAGAAATTTTATACTTCTAAGATTACTTACTTTTCACTTTGTGAGACTTTGTGAAAAAACTTAGTGTAACTTTGTGGTTATTAAAAAAATAAAAATTAACCACAAAGTCTCACAAAGTAAAGTTCACAAAGTAACACGAAGAAAAGTGTAAACTATTTTTCAGAAATATGAAACATGCCAGAATTTAACACATTTTCTTCAGAAGGATTTATATAATTATAATCTTTTTTCAAATCAAATTTTACATAAGTGATTTTAATCCCCTCGGCAAGAAATTTTTTCTCGTAAAAAGTTTTAATATCTAATATTTCATCTTTTTCATTTAACGAATAAATATCGTCTGACGAAAATTTGTTTTCAAGTTCGTTTTCTTCAATTATTGCTAATGTAAAGAAGTGCATAAGCCTGCTGTCTGTCTTTAAATTTACTGTTCCTTTTTCTTTCAAAATTTTAGAGTAATTATTTAAAAATCTGGCAGAAGTAAGTCTTTTTTTTGCTTTTTTAGGTTGTGGATCAGGAAAAGTAACCCAAATTTCACTTATTTCGTTATCGGCAAAAAAGGAATTAATAAATTCAATTTTATTTCTTATAAATGCAACGTTATTAAGCTCTTTTTCAACTACAGTACGGCAACCTCTCCAAAGTCTAGCTCCTTTAAAATCAATTCCAATAAAATTTTTATTTGGGTAGCGTTCAGCAAGTCCAGTTGTGTATTCGCCTTTGCCACAGCCTACTTCTAATACTATTGGATTATCATTTTTGAAGAAATTAGTATTCCATTTTCCTTTCAACTCAAACTCACCAGTGTACATTTGATTTGGTGTAGGTTGAAAAAGAAAAGAGAAGGTGTCGTTTTCTGCAAATTTTCGTAATTTATCTTTTCCCATTTTTTTTTATAATTCTATGTTTTTAATATATCAATAAATTCAGACAATATCATGGCTGTTGCTCCCCATATTGTATAGTTTTTATACTCAAATACTGGAACATTCATAATATTTCCTCTTACTTTTATTTTTTTATCTTCTGCTTTAAAATTTAACAACTCCTCAATACTTACCGTAAAAATTTTATCAACTTCATATTTGTTTTTTACAAATTTAGGTTTATTTTGCAAAACTCCAATTACTGGCATAACTAAAAAATTGC
>JAOZLS010000310.1 GCA_029934705.1 Bacteroidales bacterium
CCTGTAATCCAACGAGTTGCTGTTTCATCACCTTTAGTAATTAAACCTGTTTCTTCTAAAAAGCGCACATAATTTAATTGATTAAAAGACGAATAACTTGTTGTACCATAATATCCTTGTGCTTTTGCATCATTTAAACTTCCGTGCATTGTGTTGCCAGATTGATAATCTTTTTCGGTTCTAAAAAAAAGAGTTTTATCAATTGATTTTAAATAGTTTACAGCTTTTATTGAACCGTCGGCATAGCCTCCTTTATCTTTATTAAATTCTGTTTTTGTAATGGGTTCCCGCTCAGAATATGATTTATATGAAAAATAGCTTAGTTCAAAAACAATTAACAACAATAGCCCAATTTGTGAGTATGCTTTATATTTTGGTTTCGATATTAAAACAAGCAAAACAGAATATATTATTAAAAGCAAAACTATTATGTTTCTTAAATCTGTATTTAATGAATTTGGCGGAAGATATTTATATGGGAAAAATAAAGCTATAAGCAAAATTGTAAGTGTTGTTCCCAAAAGATAAATATTTATTTTAAATGTTTTATCTATTTGATTTAACGAATAAACTGCAAAAAATAAAAGTGTAAATGGAATAAAAAAGTCGAACCCATAGCGGAAATAATCACCCGTAAATGCTAAAATAGCATGACGTAGGTATGGGAAAAAAAGTGTTAAACCCCAAAAAGCTAAGAAACTTCCAAAAACAATCTTTTTCCTTTTATTTAAGTGAATAAAAACTTGTGGGAAAATTAACAATGTTAAAAGTCCTATGTAAAAAAGAGGTGCTTCTAAGTAGTTACTCCATCCTTTAAAATTACTACCATTGCCAAGCAAATCGTTTGAAAAGAAACGTAGAATTGTTGTTGAAACTATGCTTGTTTGTTCAACAATCTCATTACCACCGCTTAATACTTGTGAGTAGGATGCGTTGCCTGACACTCTGGGGGAGTTGAAAAGTTTTTGGAGTGATAATAAAACCCCACTAAAGTTCATTAGTAAGCCTATTAAACCAAGAAAAATCATTTTACTTGTTAATTTTAGAAAAGGTATTATTTTATTTTCTTTTTCTGAGAAATATCTAAAGACAGAATAAATTAGAAGAAATAAACTGTAAACATATAGAGTAAAAACGTTTGTTGACAGCCAAATAACTGCGAAAGGAAAGAAATACCAATTCTTTTTTAGGTATAGTTGCTCAAAAGCAAAAAGCAAAACTACTGCTTTAAATATGTGAGATGAAAACCCCCAGCCTGCACCAACTACCATATATCCTGAGAATGTAACTAATAAGCCTCCTATTAAAGATGAGAATTTTTTAACTGACAACGTTCGTAAATAAAAATAGAAGACAATTCCGCTGAATAAGAAATAAAAAACAAAAGTTTTTATAAATCTACCTAAAATAAAATAATTAGCACCAAATATTGAGCCTCCTAAACTATCAATTAATTGTCTTATAATACCATAGGGCTCCATGGAAAGGCTTGTTACATAAGCATCTCCAATTCCAGCAAAGAAGGTCCATTTAGTAAAAAAGCCTTCTTTCATTAAATTTAGCCTTTGTGTAATACCTGGGTAAATTTGATTAATACTATCACTTCCTATATCTTTAAAATAGAAAAGATATTCTGTTGATAAGTATTTTGAGAAAGCAATAATTCCAATTAGGATAATTAAACCTATTAATAGCCAAATATTAAAAACAGGAAAAGATGAGCTTTTATATTTACTTATATGGTTTTGTTTAACTTTGTGCTTTTGACTATATTTTTTTTGTCGTTTCATCTGTTCTTTTAGTTTTTTTTTATGAAAATAGCATCAGCTATCATCTTAAATACTGGGTATTTATTTTAAAAGTTTATGTTTTTACATCTTTTTTGTAAAACTCAATTTTGCTATTAATTTTACCCAAATAGGATAAGTTTCGTCTTTCAATAAATAATTTGCTTCAATAATTTTTATTATATTTATACTCTCAAATTTAGTTGTTATTTTAAGAACTTGCAAATTGTGTATTTCTCTAATTTCTTGTTTTCTTATATACAAAACTGATTGTTTTTGTATAGGCAAAGGGGTTTTGTACAACCAAAATAAGTGTAATAAAAATGTAGCTAAAGATAAAAAAATCACAGTGAAAACAATTCCATAAATACTATAAAAAGGAATAAGGATAAGATATAAAATTATACTTAAAGCAGATTTTACTATGGTTATTATTCCATAAGTTTTTTTATATCCATGGTATATAATAACACTTGAAATTATTCCATTTATTGGCATAAAAATTAAATCGACAACTAAAAACAATGCATAATAAATAGATGCGTTATACTTATCTCCATATACAATTGAAATTAAAACTGGTAAAATTATAATTATAATAATGGTTGAAATTATTCCATAAATAAGAAGTAAAGGTATTGAATTTTTAACAATTCTCAGACTTTTTTCTTTTTCTTTTGATGCCAGATATACTGAGAACGGAACTATTAAACTTTTGAATAAACCTTTTACTTTATCTGGGAATATTTGAGCAGCAGCATATATTGCTAATATTACTGGAGATGTATAAGCATTGAGAATAATAAATTGTATTTTTCCTGCAATAGCGGGAATAATGTTTATTAAACTTAATTGTATTCCGTATTTAGTTAATTCTAGTTCTCTTTCTTTATTTTTTTTTTCATTTTTCAACTTTTTAATTATGAAGATAGTAATAAATAAATTAACAATAGAAGTAGCTAAGAGGGAAACAAACATAACTTCTTTTAAAGAATTTGAAATTAAAAGTAAAATAATTTGAGATGAACTTACAAGAAGTTGTGTTCCAATAACTAAAATGGAATATTTTTTATATTCTTTTTTCCCAGTATAAAAATTTTGAGCAAAGTTAATTCCTGTATAAAAAGGGAAAAAAATTGCTGCTATTATAAATAGTTCAATTTTATTGACTTCAAAAAAAATAGCTACAATAAATAATAGAACAGAACCTGTTATCGAAAATAAAAAACCAATTATACTTGCTTTACGGAAAAATAAAGAATAATTCTGTGCACTTGCCTTTGTTACAATTGTATTAAAACTATTAAGAGAGAAAAAACTAAGAACAGCAATCCAAGATATGATTAGCTGAAACTCTCCATATTCGCCTTGAGTTAAATAATGTGCTAAAAAATATTGAGAAACAATACCTATTAACATTAAGATAAAACTTGTCATTGCCATTAATAGAGAATCTTTTATCATTTTTTGGCGTATATTGTTATTCTACTTGTTTTTCCGAGTAAAGACATTGTTGTTATAAAAAAACGCACAAATATTTTTCGGATAAATTTATTATATAAAAAAAGTCTTAGGAACTTTTTGTCTTTACCATCATTTTTCATGTAAAAAAATGGAGCTATTAAATCTCTATCAAACTTATGATAATAAATTTTTATATTTTTAAAACCTGCTTGTTTCAAGTATTTTGTTATAGTTACAGGTGTAAAATGTGTTAAATGAGTAGGTAATTGTAGTGTGTATGCGTATTTTTTATGATATTTAGCTTCAAAACCTTCAAAATTTGGAATTGAGATTATTAACTGTCCATTTTTATTTAAAAGTTTATTTATTTTCTCTAAGTCTTTTTTTGGTGAAAAAATATGCTCTAAAACCATTCTCAAAGTAATAATATCAAACTTTTTATTTGTATTAAATTTGTCAAAATCAGTATTGTCAATGTCTAAATTTAGTTCTGTTTTTCCGAACTTACTTGCCTTTTCATTTAGTTCAATTCCTTTCACATTCCATCCTAAATGTTTCATTTTATGAATAAATGCACCATAAGAACTACCTATATCTAATAAAAAACCATTTTTTTTATAGTTAGGAATGCCACTTATTTTAATGTCTCTGTATAAATATATATATAAAGGGAATATAAGTAATTTTATAAGCAAATTATGCTTACCTGGGTAATTAAAATACTCACGATAAACAGCAAATATTAGTTTTTGTTTTAAAGTATTATATTCGGGGCTTTGTGTGTTATAATATCCAGCACTGTCAGGATAAAAATTACTAATTGCCTTTTTCGTAGGGCGAGGATTAGTAAATACAAGTCCGCAATTATTACATTTAACTGCCGAAAAAAGACCTGGTATTTTGTTATAGTAGTCTTTTGAACTTAATATTTTTGTATGGTCTCTGCTTTTGCAAAAATCACAACTTACATTTTCAAAATCTGTATTATTATTGTTCATTTATTATTGTTTTACAAATTTCTATCCATTTGTTTTTTTCATAAATTCCTTTTCTGCGAAGTAAATGTTTTCCAAAAAAAGGAATTTTGTATAATATTCTTGTAAAGCCTCTATTGTATTTAGCATACCCTAAGGAAGAACCTCTTCCGAAATGAGAAGCAAATATTTGTGAGTAATTATTATCTAAATAATATTCACCAGCAATAATTTTTTTAAAAGGTCCTTTTTTGTATGTTCTTGTATTTAAATAATCTAAATATTTTCCTTTAAAACCTGCTTTTAAATATTTTTCTCTAATTTCCCAACCTGTATCTTGCAATAAAGAAATATCTTTTGGTCTAAAATCAATGTTTAATTTAATCAATGTTTCAGTTTCAAAAAGTATTGCAAACATTAATGGAAAATCTTTGGGTTTATTCCCAGATGCTTGTGTCCCTATTACTTTTATTTTATTATCTAATTTGTTTAATAAAATTTTATCCCAACCTTTTTTTAACCAAGTTGCATCTGCATCAAGTATTGAAAAATATGGAGTTTTAACTTTTGTAACTAGTTCGTTAAGTGCAGTTCCATGAGCTATACTGCCAGTTAAATTTGTTTCATTACGAAATAAACTAACATTTTCGTTATTATTTATATGTTTTTTTAGGCTTTCATAATCTTTTTTTTCAGAATTATTATCCATAATATATATGTGATATGGATAAGAACTTAGTTTTTCTAATGCAAATATTGATAATTTTACAAAAGCTGATGTGTTATAATTTACAATTAATATTGAAAGTTCTTTTTTTGCCATTTTTCAAATATAAACTATTTTTTGTTATTTGCAGACACTAGCATTGCGTTAAGGAAACCTCAAAGTCTATAAGTTCTTAATTTACTGTT
>JAOZLS010000053.1 GCA_029934705.1 Bacteroidales bacterium
TCTTGCTCAATTTTCATTATTTCAACAGCATTATCAATATCATCTACATAATTACCCGTTCCAATTACCCAGTTATACGGAGCAAACAAAACCAAATAACTTCTTTTTGGCAATGGTTGTCCATTTTTTGTTTTAGGAAATCTATAATCAACAAAACCTCCACCATTTTGGGCTGCTTTTATAAAGTCTTTTATAATAAATTTGCCATCAGAGTCTTGCATTTTAATTCTGTTTTTGCCTTCAAGCTCTCTTACGCTCGACACTATGTTTGTGCCATCTGTACTATCCACCCAAAAATAGCCATCGGTTCCATATTTTAATCCTCTAATAAGCCGTGCCGATGTGTTTTTTGCTTCGTTTAATGAAATCTTGCCTACTTCGTAGTCTATATAAATTTCTTTCAATAAACTTTCTACATTTTCTGTTTGCCATTTTGCTGTTGTATCAAAATCACGACGCATAGTATTTTCATAAGCACTTAATGAGCTTTCACCTGTGCCACTTGTTAGGTAAAAAATCATAATAGCCGATACAATGCCTACTAAAACAGTAGGTAGTAGTGCTGTAAAAAATATTTTAAATGTAATTTTTCTCATCCTTTAGTTAATAAACTTTTTTTTCGTTTACTTTGCATGTTTGCTACTACAAATACGGTGCAAATATTTATAAAATCGAAATAATTTTAATAATATCAGCAAATATGATATACCCTAGCAACTTTGAAAGTAAAACAGAATTTACAAATATAAGAAAATTATTACAAAATTACTGTCTAAGTAATTTAGGAAAATCTAATGTAAACTTAATTTCTTTTTCTTCTGATATAAAAAAAATTAAAACACTTTTATATCAAACTAACGAATTTAAAAATATTCTATTATTTGCCGAAAACTTCGTCTTTTCTTCTTTCCCCGATAATACAGAGTCTTTTGATAGAATAAAAAATATTGGAACTTTTTTTATTGAAAGTGAATTGTTAGATATTAGAAAAGTACTAAATAGTGTAAAATCATTATTGCAATTTTTTAATAACGATGACGAAAATAAATATCCTGAATTAAAAAAACTGACAAAAGAGGTTGAAAATTTACCTGAAATTTCAAAAGAAATTGATAAAATAATTGACCGAAATGGAAATATAAAAGATAATGCGTCGCCTAAATTAGCCGATTACAGAAAAGAATTATCACATAAAAGGTCTAACGTATCCAGAGTAATGCACAAAATTTTAGACACTGCAAAAAATAAAGGTATTGTTGAAAAAGATTGTGAAATTACAATTCGTGATAGTAAAATGTTAATTCCAGTACCTGCGGCATACAAAAGACAAATTAACGGTTTTATACACGACGAGTCGGCTACAGGAAAAACTTCTTTTATTGAACCTATCGAAATTGTTGAAGTAAATAATAAAATTAGAGAATTAGAATTTGCCGAAAGGCGTGAGCTTATTAAAATATTAACGGATATAACAAATTATATTAGACCCCGAATTTATCAAATATTAGATTCATATAACTACTTAGGAAAAATTGATTTTATACGAGCAAAAGGTTTATTAGCAATTGAGACCGAGGGCGTTATGCCTAATGTTAAAAATCAGGCTTTAATAGAATTTAAAAAAGCTAGGCACCCGCTATTGTTTATGTCATTTAAAAATACAAATCGTACAGTTGTAAGTTCCGATTTTAGTATTGATGAAAATAATAGAGTTATATTGATTTCGGGACCTAATGCAGGAGGGAAATCAGTTGCACTAAAAACTGTAGGACTACTTCAATATATGCTACAATGCGGATTATTAATTCCAATAAATAGCGTTTCGGAAACAGGAATTTTTAATAAAATTTTTATTGATATTGGCGATGAGCAATCAATTGAGAACGACCTAAGTACATACAGTTCTCATCTTATGAATATGAAATTTTTCACAAAAAATGCCGATGATAAAACTCTTATTTTAATTGATGAATTTGGAACAGGAACTGAACCATTGTTAGGGGGAGCAATTGCAGAATCGGTTCTTGAAAAGCTAAATTCGCTTAAAACTCGTGGTGTAATTACAACACACTATTCAAATATTAAAAAATTAGGTAGCGAAACCGAAGGGATTGTTAATGCAGCAATGCTTTTTGATTTAAACTTACTAAAGCCTTTATATAAATTAGAAATAGGACATGCAGGAAGTTCTTTTGCCTTTGAAATTGCAGGTAAAACAGGAATTTCGCATGATATTATTCAAAATGCAAAAAATAAAGTTGATAAAAATAAAATTGATTACGAAAAAGTTTTAAAACAAACCCTTAAAGAAAAAAGAAAGCTCGAAAAAAAGACTAGGAATATTAGGCATGTTGAAAAGAAACTTGAAGAAACACTTGAAAAGTACGAAACAGAATTAAATAAAACTCTTAGTAATCGTAAAGAAATAATAAAAGAGCAAGAAATAAAATCATCTGAAATAGTAAATCAGCTTAATAAAAAAATAGAAAATACTATTTATAAAATTAAGCAAAGTAATGCCGACAACGAAAAAACTAAAGAATTAAGAAAAGAGCTAGAAATATACACTTTAAATGAATTTGAAAGACGAAAAAAAGAAGAACAAAAAATAAATGCTCAAATAGAGAAAATAAAAAATAAGAAGAAGAAAAAGAAAGAGAAAAAAGAAATTTCCGAAGAAAATATAGTAGAAGTTAATGAGGAAGAAATAATTTTAAAAATTGGTGATGTTGTAAAAATAAAGGGGCAAAGTACAGCTGGCGAAGTGTTAAAAATAAGTAATAACAAAATACTTATTGCATTTGGAACTATAAAAATGAATGTTAAAAAAGAAAATATTTTAAAACTGAATAATGCTCAAATTAAAGCCCACAAAAAAACGAGTAAGTCAGGTGTAACAATTATTAGAAGTAACGATGTAAACAATTTAAGCTTTATGAATGCCCTAGACGTTAGGGGCAAAAGAAGCGATGAAGCAATTCATGCAGTTTCAGATTTTGTTGACAATGCCATTGTTGCACGAACAAGCACTTTAAGAATTTTGCATGGTACAGGAAACGGGATTTTGCGAGCTAATATTAGAGATTTCCTCAGAAGCCACCAACTTGTAAAATCGTTTAACGATGAAAGGCTTGAAGCAGGCGGAGCAGGAATTACTGTTATCCATCTTGACTATTAACTAATGTAAAACAGAAGGCATTCTAATATAAAAGCAAATAATTTAGTGTAAATTTTTCAATAAATGCGTTTTTTT
Organism: Bacteroidales bacterium; assembly: GCA_029934705.1. Classification (GTDB taxonomy): domain Bacteria; phylum Bacteroidota; class Bacteroidia; order Bacteroidales; family JAADGE01; genus DZBS01. Next base: position 3,254 of record JAOZLS010000053.1, read on the forward strand.
GAGAGAGAAAACAGCTAAGTTGCAAGGCTCTTTCAAAGTGCCATGCAACTAACAAATACGAAAATTGTCGGTTATTTCAATGAAAAGCCCTGCTGAACTGACTATGTAAAATAAGAAATAAAGATGCTAAACTAGAATTTTTCTATGCTTTTTTTATTTTGATAGTCTCCCGAAAAAATGGGATGTGTGTGTATGTGTGTGTGTGTGTGTGTGTGTGTGTGTGTGACTATCATTGCGTTAGCAGTGCTTGTGTTTGCAAAATGTAAGTTATTTCTATTATGCTAAAATGGAAATAAACCACAAAACTATATATAAAAGTTGAAATTCAAATAAATGGAATGGTTTGGACTAATGCTTTTATCATCATAAAGCTGATTTCTGATATTTAAAGCAAGCATAACTTTTTTTGTAGGAGCAAACTGTAATCCTGTTATAATATATTGTCCAGCTTTATCATAGTACCAAGGAGAAACTTCGTTTTCTAAAATATTTGAATTTATACAGTCATATCTTGAGAAAAGTTCAAATTTATCCTTTATAGGAATTGCTCCAAATATTGAATACCCAAATAAGTTATGATGTTTTTTAGGTGAATTATACGATGTTGCGTTTTGTAAGTAATTATATTCTATGCCAATACGGAACTTGTCATTAAAATTATACCCGATAAAACCAAGGAAATTATTTGTAATAATATTTTCGGTTAGTATTATTTTATCGTCATTTTCAATTTTATAATCACCTTGCATATAATCTTGATAAAATTTCAGAGTTAAGTTTTTAACAGGATTCAATATTACGCTATAACCTAATTTGTGAACACCTAAAGTGTCTTGCATGTTTTTATAACCATCGCCATTTAAAGCAAAAACATTAAATTTAATTATTTTATTAAGTTTAATTTCAACATTTAAACCTAAGTCTGAAGTTGTTCCCATTCCGTATTTGTCCGAAAAAGTTTTTTCTATATACCTATAACCAAAGAATTTATCTTGCTCATTCATCTGCTTTAACCCAATCATTCCTGCCGATAATTTTATAGAGTTAGTGAGTTTCCAGTCTAATTGAGCAGTTTTTAAGAATGCAGTATATGCACTTCCCGAGGTATTTTTACCAAAGTCGGCAACTACTTTAGATGAAAATTTGTTGTTAAATTGATATTTGTAACCTAGGTAAGCTCTGTTAATTTCAAACAAACTCTTAGTTTCTGCATTGCTATTGTAGTGGTAGTTAAAAAACACTTTAGTTATAAAACTTCCTCTAACAGAGTCTTTTATTAAAGTGTTTTCTTGAGCTGTTAAATCTTTTAAGAAGATTAAAAATAATACAATTAGAAGTAATTTAGTTTTCATTGTTTTTTTTGCAAAAATGTAAAAAAAAAACTTAATACAAGAAGATGTAATGTTAATTAACGATGATTAATCTTTGTGTTCTATTTCTAAATAGGTATGAGTTAAGTTGAACTAATAAAAATGTAAAAAATAATATAAAATATAAGCTTTTTAAAAAATAAAGTTTATACATTTGCATCCCGAAAGATTATTTGTATTGAATTAAGCCACTCACCATATCATACAAAAAAAATGGAATCTAAAATTAAAATCTTCTCCGGAACTGCATCGAAATACCTTGCAGAAAAAATTTGTAAATCTTATGGAATGAAATTGGGCGATAGCTCGTTGCAACGATTTAGCGACGGCGAATTTGAGCCAGCTTTTAACGAAACAGTTAGAGGTGATTTCGTTTTTATTGTACAATCAACATTTCAACCAACCGAAAATTTGTTTGAATTGTTACTTATGATTGATGCTGCAAAAAGAGCATCGGCATATAAAATTGTTGCAGTAATACCATATATGGGATTTGCCCGTCAGGACAGAAAAGACAAACCTCGTGTTGGAATTGGTGCAAAACTCGTAGCAGATTTATTAACTGCCGCAGGAGTTTCTCGTGTAATGACAATGGATTTACACGCAGATCAAATTCAAGGTTTCTTCAATGTACCTGTCGATCACTTATTTGCTTCGGCAATATTTGTCCCATACATAAACAGTTTAAACCTCGAAAACTTGATTATTGCGTCTCCCGATACAGGAGGAACAAAGCGGGTAAGTGCCTACGCCAAATTTCTAAAAACAGGAATGGTTATTTGCTATAAATCAAGAGAAAAAGCAAATGTTGTAGGTCATATTCAAGTAATTGGAGATGTTGAAGGTAGAGACGTTGTGCTGGTTGACGATATTATTGACACTGCTGGAACAATTACAAAAGCTGCCGATATGCTTATTGAAAAAGGAGCAAGGTCGGTAAGAGCAGTTGCAACTCATGCTGTATTATCTGGTCCTGCTTACGAAAGAATAGAAGAGTCTGCTATTAAAGAACTAATTGTAACCGACTCAATTCCTTTGAAGAGGCAATCAGATAAAATTAAAGTTTTAACAATTGCCGATTTATTTGCTGAAGTAATAGAAAAAGTACATTCATATAAATCAATAAGCTCAAGCTTTATTGTTTAATTGAAAAGGATAATTATAATTTGAAATAAATAATTTCAGATATTAAAAAAAAAGACTACTTTTGCAGTCTCAAAAAATATTTAAGTATAAATAGTGTAATGCGGAATTTAAAGATTCTGAGTAGCACACAACAGAAAAACATGAAAACAATAGACATTAAAGGTAAAGTAAGAACCGAAACAGGTAAAAAAGCAAGTAATGCATTAAGAAACTCTTCAAACGTACCTTGCGTTTTATACGGAGAAGAAAAAAATATTCATTTTTATGGTTTCGAGACTGATTTTAGACATTTAGTTTATACTCCACATGTATTTATTGTAAATATAGATATTGATGGAAAAGTGTACAAAGCAATAATGCAGGACATTCAATTTCATCCAGTAACAGATAGAATTCTTCATATTGATTTCTTGAAAGTGTCAGATGATAAACCAACAAAAATCGAAATACCTGTTGTAACTGTAGGAACATCTCCTGGTGTTACAAGTGGTGGAATATTGCATATAATAAAAAGAAAATTAAAGGTACAAGGTTTAATAGCAAATTTACCTGATGCTTTAGAGGTTAATATTGAAAATTTAACAATAGGAAAATCAGTTAAAATTAGCGAAATCTCTTTTGAAAATTTAGTAATCTTGGAGCCAGCTGCATCTATTGTATGTTCCGTTAAAACAACAAGAATAGCTAAATCGATAGAGGATGAAGGTGAAGGTGAAGGAGAAGAGGGAGATGCTGAAAAAACAGAAGATAAATAATTTAATAAAAAATTAGATAGGTGAAATATTTGATAATCGGACTAGGAAATCCTGGTAAAGAATATTCTGATACTCGCCACAATATAGGATTTAAAGTATTAGACGCTTTTGCACAAGCGTCTGATACTTTTTTTTTGCATGAAAGATATGCTGACGTTGCCAAAGTTAAATTTAAAGGTCGAACTTTTGTTCTTGTAAAACCAATGACGTTTATGAACCTTAGCGGAAAGGCCGTGAATTATTGGTTGAAAAAAGAAAAACTTGAAACAAGCAACTTACTTATTATTGTTGACGATATTGCTTTACCCTTTGGGTCAATTAGAATAAAGAAAAACGGCGGAGCTGGAGGTCATAACGGACTTATCGATATTATTGAAAAATTAGACAATAATAATAATTTTAACCGCCTAAGATTTGGTGTTGGAAACGATTTCTTTAAAGGAAAACAATCAGACTATGTTCTTGGCAAATGGTCTGAAAATGAAAAGAAACTTCTTCCTGAAAGAATAAAAAAAATAATAGGTGCAATTAAAAATTTTGGTACAGTAGGAATTGAAAGAACAATGAATTTTTCTAACTCAAAATATGATTTTGAGGAACAACTGAAAAAACATGAAACTAAGGAGGAAAAGAAAAATGAACAGTGAAACAGAACGAATTGATAAATTCTTATGGGCTGTACGCTTATATAAAACACGAAGTAAAGCCTCCGAAGCATGCAAAAGCAAACATGTATTGATAAATGAAATGCCCGTAAAATCATCGAGAACAATAAAAGAAGGCGATACTTTTAAAATTAGATTTAATCCAATTTATCGAGAATTTCAGGTTATTAAAGTATTAAAAAATAGGGTAGGAGCTAAGCTTGTTGAAAACTATATTACGGAAATTACTGCTAAAATAGAACAAGAAAAACTTGAAATTTCTACCCAAAGTGTTCAATTAAAAAGAGAAAAGGGAACAGGAAGACCAACGAAAAAAGATAGACGAGATTTGTCCGATTTCTTTGAGTAAATATTTGTAAAAAGTGAATTGTTATTATCTTTTTGATTTAAAGCCCTTTTATTTGAAAAGAATTTATTTTTTTTTATCTTTGTGTTGTAGAACATAAAGAAATAATATATTTAAAATGCAAAAAAAAGCAAATTGTGATAATTGTATTTCTAATAAAGATTCGATCTTTAGATGTTTAACTGCTAAAGAAAGAGAAATACTAAAAAAAAATAAGGTTTGCACATCTTATTCAAAAGGTGAAATAATTTATAAAGAAGGCGATAAGCCTAGAGGATTAGTTTGCCTGTGTGAAGGTAAAGCTAAAATTTATAAAGAAGGAATAGGAAGTAGAGACCAAATTATAAGAATGGCTCGTCCTGTAGTTTTTATCGGATTTAGAGCATTGTTTGCAAACGACAAATATATTGCCTCGGCAGAAGCACTAGAAGATTGCTCCTTATGCGTAATAGATAAATCCACTATTGAGAAACTAATTAAAAGTAATAGCGAATTTTCTTTAAGAATAATTCAAGAACTTGCTAAAGAGTTAGGCTTCTCAAATAAAAGAACTGTTTCGCTTACACAAAAACATATACGTGGAAGATTAGCCGAATCGCTACTCTTTTTAATTACGACTTATGGTTTTGAAGACGATGGGAAAACTATTCAGGTATATTTATCTAGGGAAGATATTGCAAATTTATCTAATATGACAACTTCAAATGCAATAAGAACTCTTTCTACCTTTGCTGCAGAAAACGTACTTACTCTTGAAGGCAGGCGTATAGCAGTTACCGATATGGAAGCACTGAAACGCATAAGCGATATGGGATAAGTTGCTAAAGTAATTAGCCTTTTAAAAAAAACAAATACACAAAAAACTAAAAGCTTTTTGTGTATTTGTTTTTTTGAGAAACGTGTGAGCAAAACTAAATTATTTCTATATCATACTTGTTAAGTAAGCCTAGAGCTCCTGTGCTCGAAAATTTAGTTCTCTTAAATTTGTTTTTCTCAGGATCTAAAGTAATATTGTGCGAGTTTGTAAAATCTGTTTTAGTTAAATCACAATTATCAAAAATGCTTAAATTTAAGTCGCAATCATCAAAAACACTTTGACTAAGATCTAAATCTAAAAAATTACTTTCTTCAATTTTACACTTTTTAAATATAGTTTTAGTTAAATTATTGTCCTGAAACAAACAGTAATTCATAAGGCAGGTATAAAAATTTGCCGAAAACATAAATTTATTACACTCGCTAAAATCTACGCCAGTTAGTTTACTGTTTTCAAATTTTACATCTTTTATTGCTGTTTCTGCAAATTTTGTCATACTTAAATTACAATTGGAAAAAATGCAATCGGTAAAAATAGATTCTATAAAACGGCTTTTTGAAAAATCACAGTTTATAAATGTGCAATTCTCAAACTCTCTGCTATAAATCTGTTTGTCTGAATAGTCAACCTTTTCAAACGTTTTGTCAAAATGATGAAGCTCTTCTTTTTGCATTATTTTATATCATTGTTTTTAAAAAAATCATTAGTTTTTTTTATATCATCATCCATCTCCGATTCTAAAAGTGCAGTTTTATCCTGTAATGAGTCATTTGCATTACCCGAAACTTCATTACCGGCTTCTTTAAACTTCGATTTTAGGCTAGTGAAAATTTCTTCAAATTTTTCAGCACTCTTGTTACCTGTTGCTTTTAAAAAAGTATCCATTTGTTGCATCCTTTTTTCAAGCTCAAGTTTTTGAACAGCAGTTGCAGTTCCATCTTTTAGTGCCTGCGAAAAAACGCTAAACTCACGCTCCATAACATCATAAATTTCTTTAGCTGTTCCTGTTAAGTCTGCCTGTATTTCTTTAAATTGACTGAATATCTCTTTGTTTAGTTTATCTGTTTCTTCATCTCTTGCTTTTTTTCGGTCAAGAATATCTTTGTTCTTTTCAGCATAATCATCTTTTAACATGCTTAAAAAACCTTTTGCGTTTTCGCTGAATGATTTTTTTTCGTCTGACATAATTTTATGATTTTTGTTTATTTCAAAATTAAACATTTATTGGCATAATTGCAAAATATACTTTAAAGAAAAAAATATAAATAAAAATCTTTTTGTAAATCCAATATTTAACTTAAAGTTTTATACTTTTGCGGTTCTGAAAAAAAATATATAAAACAAGGAAAAATGGAATATAAATTCGCTGATATTGAGAGGAAATGGCAACAACTTTGGAAAGATAATGATACCTATAAAGTAGAAATTGATCATTCAAAGCCCAAATTTTATGTTCTAGACATGTTTCCTTATCCTTCTGGTGCTGGGCTTCATGTTGGGCATCCGCTTGGATATATTGCATCGGATATTTATAGCAGATACAAAAAATTATTAGGTTTTAATGTGCTTCACCCTATGGGTTTTGATGCCTTTGGTTTACCTGCCGAACAATATGCCGTGCAGACTGGTCAGCACCCTGCGGTTACAACAAGTATAAATATTAAAAGATATAAAGAGCAGCTTGGTAAAATAGGCTTTTCTTACGATTGGAATAGGCAAGTTACTACATCTGACCCTAAGTATTATAAGTGGACTCAATGGGCTTTTGTTAAAATGTTTAATCATTGGTTTGATAATGATGAACAAAAAGCAAAAAATATTTCAGAATTAATAAGCATATTTGAGCAAACTGGAAATACTGAACTAAATGCTGCTTGTGATGAAACTCCAATTTTTACCGCTCCCGTTTGGAATGGTATGATGAAAGAAGAACAGGATGAAATTTTAATGAATTACAGACTTGCATTTAGAGCTACAACAAAAGTAAATTGGTGTGCAGATTTAGGAACTGTTCTTGCAAACGACGAAGTTAAAGACGGACTCTCGGTAAGAGGTGGTTATCCTGTTATTCAGAGAGATATGAAACAATGGTCGCTTCGTGTAACGGCATACTCTGAAAGATTACTTAATTCCCTTGATAAACTTGATTGGAGCGATTCGCTTAAAGAAATTCAACGAAATTGGATTGGTAAATCACAAGGAGCAGAGGTCGTTTTTAATGTAAAGGATTCTGATCAAAAAATTGAAGTTTTTACAACAAGACCCGATACTATTTTTGGCTCAACATTTATGGTTGTTGCTCCCGAAAGTGAATTAGCACAGGTGCTTACAACTATTGAATATACCGAAGAGGTTGATGAATATATAGAAAAAACAAGTAAACGTACTGAAAGAGACCGAATTGCGGATGCAAAAAACATTACTGGTGTTTTTACAGGTAGTTATGCAATAAATCCATTTACAGGAAAAGAAATTCCTATTTGGGTTGCCGATTATGTTTTGGCAGGCTACGGAACTGGTGCTATAATGGCTGTCCCAGCTCACGATAGTAGAGACTATGATTTTGCAAAAACTTTTGAACTTCCTATAATTGCTGTTGTTGATGGTGGCGATATTTCAGAGCAATCTTTTGATGCTAAGCATGGAAAAATGATTAACTCTGATTTCTTAAATGATCTAGATGTTAAAGATGCTGTAAAAGAAGCAATTAATGAAATTGAAAAACGTGAAATTGGTGTACGTAAAATAAATTATAGATTGAGAGATGCAATTTTTAGTCGCCAAAGATATTGGGGCGAACCTTTTCCTGTATATTACGAGGATGGTGCTGCTAAGGTTTTAAATGAAAGTGAATTACCCTTAGAATTACCAAAAATTGATGAATATAAACCGACCGAAACTGGTGAGCCTCCTTTAGGTCGTGCTTTAAACTGGCAAACACCGGAAGGACATAAGTTCGAGCTAAGTACAATGCCAGGTTTTGCTGGTTCGTCAGCTTATTATTTGCGATATATGGATCCAAACAACGACGACGCTCTAGTTTCGACCGAAGCTAATGAATATTGGCAAGATGTTGATTTATATATTGGAGGAACAGAGCACGCCGTTGGACACCTTATATACTCACGATTTTGGAATAAATTTTTGTTCGATTTAGGTTACACAATTAAAGACGAGCCGTTTAAAAAACTTGTGAACCAAGGAATGATACAAGGACGCTCTAATTTTGTTTACAGAATTGAAGGCTCAAATATTTTTGTTAGCGAAGAGCAAAAAGAAGAATATAAAATAACAGAAATTCATGTTGACGTAAACCTAGTACATAACGATTTCTTAAATGTTGAGGCTTTTAAAGCTTGGAGACCAGAATTTGTCGATGCTGAATTTATTTTAAACGAAGATAATAAATATAAATGTGGTTTTGCTGTAGAAAAAATGTCAAAATCATTATATAATGTTGTAAATCCCGACGATATAATTGAGCAATACGGAGCAGATACATTACGACTTTACGAAATGTTTTTAGGCCCAATAGAACAATCAAAACCTTGGGATACCAACGGGATTGAAGGAGTTCATAGATTTCTTAAGAAGTTACTTAACCTATTTTATGGTAATACCGAAGACTGTATTGTAACTGACGAAAAACCAACAGATAAGGAATATAAAATATTACATACAGCAATAAAAAAAGTAGATGGCGATATTCAACGCTTCTCATTTAATACAGTTGTTAGCACATATATGATTTGTGTAAACGACCTGTCGGCATTAAAATGCCATAAAAAAGAAATTTTAGAGCAGCTATTAGTAATTCTTTCACCAGTAGCACCACATATTGCCGAAGAACTATGGCATGTTATAGGAAATGGAGGATCAATAACATCAACAAAATTTCCTGAGCTTAACGAAAAATATTTAAAAGAAAGTAGCGTTAAGTATCCTGTTGCTTTTAACGGTAAAACAAAATTTACGGTTGAAGTGCCTGCTGATATGAAAAAAGATGAAATAGAAAAACTTATTTTAAACGATGAAAGAACTATTAAAAGAATTGAAAATACTCAAATTAAAAAAATAATTGTAGTGCCTGGGCGAATGGTGAATATAGTAATATAATAGATATCCATAATAAATTATGACATATTTCAAAATAAAATAACGATTTTAACATATTTTAACAAGTCGCTGTGATATATAAGATTTCTTATATAACAGTCGCACTGTCAGGATGTTGGATTTAATGTTTATTTATTTATTATTATGTTATAATATATATATGTATAATTATTATAAAATATTAGGTTCAAAATAGCTTGGGTGTTGACATTAAAAAAAAAAAGGATATCTTTGCACGGTCTATCCTTAATAAATTATTAGTTTAAATCACATAACTGGTTAACTCAATATGAGACAATTAAAAATAACTAAATCAATTACCAATCGCGAAAGCGCATCTTTAGACAAGTACTTACAAGAAATCGGGAAATACGATTTAATAAGTGTTGAAGAAGAAGTGGAACTCGCACAACGAATTAAAAAAGGCGACAAAACTGCAATTGAAAAACTTACAAGTGCAAATTTACGTTTTGTAGTTTCTGTTGCTAAGCAGTACCAAAATCAAGGGCTTAGTTTGCCCGACTTGATTAACGAAGGAAACCTAGGTTTAATAAAAGCCGCTGAAAAGTTTGATGAAACTCGCGGATTCAAATTTATTTCCTATGCCGTATGGTGGATTCGTCAATCAATAATGCAAGCTATTAATGAGCAATCTCGGATTGTACGATTACCTTTAAATCAGGTTAGTTCATTAAGTAAATATCACAAAGCTGTTGCCGAATTTGAACAAAAAAACAGACGAAAACCTTCACCCGAAGAATTAGCAATTATTCTTGAAGTATCAAGAGATAAAATTGTAGCTACAATGAAGGTTTCAGGTAGGCATATATCTGTTGATGCTCCTTTTGCTGAAGGCGAAGATAATAGTTTACTTGATGTTCTTTCGGACGATGACTCACCAATTGCTGACGGTGGACTTATGCGTGAATCCTTAAGTAAAGAAATAGAACGAGCATTTTCAACTCTTACGGATAGAGAGAGACAAATACTTAAACTTTCTTTTGGAATTGGCGGAATAGAAATGTCATTAGAAGAAATTGGACAACAGTTTGGTTTAACTCGTGAAAGAGTTAGACAAATTCGAGAAAAAGCAATTAAAAGATTAAGAACAACTTCTAGAAGTAATCTTTTAAAACAATATCTTGGTTAGTAATTATTTAGTAATAAGGTTTACGGTTTATACGAAGCTGTTTTGTATTTTTAGAGGCATAAAAGTTGCGAATAGCAACGGTTTATTTAAAACTTTTATAACAAAGAAAATATGCAAAAAACAAGTAAAAATATAAAGCTTATTTCTTTATAAATACTTAGTACTACATACAAAATACAATTAACTCAGAAGCTCACTATTAAGTGGGCTTCTGTTTTTTATAAATAATCTGTACAATATTTAGTGTTTTTTAATTTTGTAAACAAGTTACATTTGTTAAAGCTGACGGTTGCCAGTATTTAATTATTGTTCATTTTAAAATTCGAAACAATCTGCTTTAATTGTTCTGCTTGTGCCGATAATTTTTCAGCTGATGTATTCATTTCCTCAGCCGAAACAGTATTTCCATTCGTCGTTTTGGTTAGTTGCTGTATCGAGTCATTTATTTGATTTGCACCTGAACTTTGCTCTTGGCTTGCTCGTGCAATGACTTTTAAAATTTCGGCATTCTCGCTTATTTCTGGTAACACTTTTTCAAGAACTTTTTTTGCAATTCCCGACATTGTCTTACCCTTTTTTGAAAGTGTTTCAATTTCAATAGAAGCCTTTTTGCTTTTGTCAGCTAATTTAGATATTTCTTGAGCTACTACAGCAAAACCTTTACCTTTTATTCCTGCATTAGCAGCTTCAATAGAGGCATTTAAAGATAATATATTAGTTTGAAACGAAATATCTGAAATAATTATAATGTTTTTTGAAATCTGATCTACCAAATCTATTGTTTGTAAAATAACATCACTACTTCTAGTTAAGTTCTTAGACGTTTTTTCAGACTTTTCACTTGTAGTCTCAGCATTTTTTGTATTTGATTGTATTGTTGTTAGTATCTCCTCCATAGAGCTTGCCAGCTCTTCTGTAGTTGCCGCTTGCTCATTTGAATTTTGAGTTACTTTTTGAGAAATTGATGATAACGATTGGCTTGCTCCTGTTAGCTCATTTGAGTTGTTTAAAATTTGACCAACAACCTTATTTAACTCACTTGTCATTTTTGCAGTTGACCTTGCAATATCACCAAACTCATCTTTTCGTTGTAAATGCTTTTCATCAGATTTAATATCAATATTCAAATTAGAAATAAGATTCAAATTCGCACTTAATTTTTGTAAAACAGTTATGTCTTTCTTTAACATAAGTACAGTAACAACTCCAATGGCTATAGATGTTGGACTACCCCAAATCATGTGATGTATTCCATATTTAGCAATAATATATGTAACAAGAGTTGAGTAAATTGCAACCACAGTAATACCAATTCCGATGTTTACAAGAAATGATTGTTTAAAAAATAAACGTAATATTATGAATATAACAGGTATAGTAAAAAAAATTATAACTAAGGTGAAAATAATAAATTCATTCATTTTAATTTATGTTTTAGAAGTTTGTCGTTTGGATTATTCATGAATAAACAAAAATCGTACAATTTTTTATTTTAGACATCCTAAGGTCTTTTTATTAGTTTTTATTTTTTGTAGATTTAATTTTTAAATGTTTATTTTAGAGAAATAATATAATTATACTATGAAAATTAAATATTTAGGTATTCTGCTATTCTTAATAGTTAGCATGACAGATGTTTTTGCTCAGGAATCTTATGATTTTATGGAGCTAAATGAAAAATATACAAATAAAGAAAAACCTACATTAGAAACTCAAGAATGTCTTTTTTGGGAAAATTGATTTTGATTCACAATATGAGAAGGGCTATTTTAAAAATAGAATAATTTATACCAATTGTGATGTAAAACACCCGATAAATAAATTAGAATATATTTTTCTTTTTTAACATAGAAAAAGATAAATAGAAATGATTTATGCCGGGTGTTTTGCGTTACTATTGGTATTATAGTGCCGATGCAGGAGAAAATTACGATGTGTCAATTCAGAGCTATAATATAAAAGGGGGACTTATATTATAAAGCACATAGCAAGATATTATTACTACGATTATGTGCTAATAAGATATATGATAGACGATGAAATTTTTGACTCAGAACAGGCTTTATATTCAGATAATTCCGATTATTTGTATAATGAATTTAGACCTCATAGTTCTTTAGAAAATCTTACCCCGCATGAAGTT
>JAOZLS010000311.1 GCA_029934705.1 Bacteroidales bacterium
CAAAATTGAAACCAGCAGAATATAAACAATATGAAGCGAGTGTAAATGCTTATCGGGATATTTTTAATATAAAAAATACTTATCTTGAAAAAGGAATTGAAAAAGGCGAAAAGAAAAAGGCAATTAAAGTAGCCAATAAAATGATTAAAAAAGGAATGGATATTTCGTTAATCAGTGAAATGACAGGATTAACAGAAAACGAAATTAATACCATGAAAGAATAGAACTAAATACCAACAAAAACTAAATTTAAAAAAAAGCTAACTGGTTATGCATGAGGTGTATGCAAAGTAATATGCTTCGCTAAATTTAAAGCTTTGCCTTTGAAATTATTTTTGTAAGAAATAAAAAAAAAGAATATAACAAAACCTAAAAAGCATTAAAATACGGTTTCTCAATTATTAGTTGAAATTTAAAAAATAGGATAGTTAGAAGTTGTTTTTTAACAAGCACTAAGTAAATAGTTTTGAATAAATTGAAAAAAAACTGTTAGTTTTACTTGAAATTTAATATCTTTGTATATTAAAAGAAAAGCAGATGAAAAAACTAAATATAATGGAACAATTAGGCTTTGAAAGAGCCACTTCTATTAGTTTAGATACAACAAATTTATCTGAGAGTCAATTATTAACTATAGAGAAAGTACAGGAATTTAACATAGATTCTGTTTATTTTTGTACGGATAATTTAAATAATAGCCATCCTGCAGTATTTTTAAAAGAAGTAAAATCTTTTGATACTAATACTTTAAAATCCATATCAGATACTCATAAAAAAATATGGAATTATAAAAAAGTAGTTTTTCTGTATGTTTATTCTGAAACTGAAATTCGTATTTATAATTGTGCTGAAAAGCCACTTGTTATTTCCAGTGAAAATTTTGATTATCAAAAAGAACTGAAAAAACTTGAAATAAAATCCTACAACTTATCAGATAAAGAAAAGTTGGAAGAATTAAATCACCTATTCTCTTCTATTGCCGTAGATACAGGGATTATTTGGACAATAGAAGAGGCCGAATCAATTAGAAAGAAGATAAACTTACAAAGGAGAGTTGATAAATATCTTGTTGAAAGTTTAATTAGAACTGCAAAACAACTTCAAAATGAAGGTCTAGATATTGATTTTATTCATAAAATCATAATGCGTTCATTATTCTTACTTTATCTTGAAGATAGAGGAGCAACAAATGACGCTTTTTATTCAGAAATTAGAGAAGGAGCAAAATCATATTTTGATATCCTAGATAATATTGAAGATACTTATGCTTTGTTTGAAAAGTTAGAAGATTATTTTAATGGTAATGTTTTCACATTAGAAAAAGGTGAAACAATAACAACAGAACAACTTAAATTAATAAAAAAATGTTTTATTAATGGATATGACAATACTTCTCAAACTCAACTTTTTAATGATAGATTATTTAATTTTAAAATAATTCAAATTGAATTATTAAGTGAAATTTATGAAAATTTCCTATCAGAAATAAATCATAAATTGAAAAAACAAACTGGAACATATTACACACCTCCATCTTTAGTCGAACTTATATTAAATGATAAATTACCTATAAACAATAAAGAAACAAAGTATAATGTTAAAACATTAGATTCCTCTTGTGGTTCAGGAATTTTTTTAGTTGAGAGTTTTAAACGCTTAGTAAAGCGTTATGAAAATAAGCACAATAAAAAATTAACAGATTTTAAGATTTTATCGGAACTTCTAACAGATAATATATTTGGGATTGAAATAAACTCACAATCAATTAAAGTAACTGCTTTTAGTTTGTACTTAGCATTAGTTGATGAATTAAATCCGAAAACGTTTTGGCAAAATAAAAATTATCGTCTCCCTTATCTTATCAATGATCCTAATGACAAAACTTTAAAAGAGCAAGGGACCAATCTTTATTGTAGAGACACTATTGAAACAAATAAAGAAATTGAAGAAATTGAATTTGATTTAGTTGTAGGAAATCCTCCGTTTGGAACAAAAGACTTGCTCCCTTCAATAAGAGATTATTGTGATAAAGAGGGTTTTGCAAAAGAAATGGTTTTGCCATTTCTACATAAAGCAACTCAATTTTCTGAAAATGGAGATATTGTTCTTATTTTCAATACAAAAGTCTTAACAAATACAGGTGGAACATATCAAAAATTCAGAAAATGGCTTTTCAATGATTGTTATGTAGAGAAAATATATAATTTTTCTATTTTAAGAAATGCCCCTAAAAATTTTGGTGGTCAATTATTTGGTTCAGCAACAGGACCAATAAGTATTGTTTTTTATAAAAAAGAAACACCTAAAAATCCTACTAAAACAATTACATATTATGCACCTAAAACATTTATTAAATCAAATGTAATTGAAGGAGTGAGCATTGACAGTACAGATGTTAAATACCTACCAAGAGAAGAATGTCAAAAACCAGATACAAAAATTTGGAAAGTTGCAATGTGGGGAGGAATGAATGATTGGAAATTAATAAATAGATTATCTTCAAACAAATTTCAAACAATTAAAAACTTTGTACAAAACAAAGATATTAAATCTGGTGTAGGGTTTCAACTATTAACACAAACAAAAGATAAACCAAAACTATCAAAAGAACTATCTGAATTACCATATCTAGATGCAGATATTATTTCTAAATATTATACAAATACTAATTTGCTGAAAAATATTAAAGATTCTGTTAAAACACAAAAAGCAATAAAGTTTTATAAAAATTATTACAATGTCTCTAAAATAGAAGATATCAATTCTCTTGAAGTTTATAGAAGATTAGGCGATATTAAAGCATTTAAAAACCCACGAGTAGTACTAAAAAAAGGATTAGAAAATAATAGTATTTGTGCATCACTTATTAATGAGGATTGCTCTTTTAGAGATGGAGTGTATGGCTTTTATTCTGAAAATCAAGATAATGCTATATTAAGCACATTAATGTCTTATTTCAATACTAAACTTAGCACATATTTCCTCTTTATGACCATATCCTCTTATGGTATAGAAAGAGAGCAGATAATGAAAAATGAATATATGTCTATTCCTATAAGCATAAATGAAAAGGAAATTTTAGAGATTTCTAAATCAGCCAATATTATTATTAATAAATTAAAAAAATCAACTTTACTAAATAATGTTTTAGATGAACAAAAAATAGAATCAGATAATAAACTAATTGAAAACATAATTTATAAAAGTCTTGATTTAAGTAAGAATGATGTTGTTTTAATAAATGATTCAATAAATAATAGTTTAGATTTATTTCATAGCAAACAAAAATCAAGTTCGTTATTACCCGTTTTTAATGTTATTCCGTATACAGAAACTTTGAATAGTGAGTTAACTAATTTTCTTGAAAATCAAAATTTATTCGCAAACGCAACTGTCTATCAAATAAATAGATTCTCACCCTTAATGATGATCAAAATTTCTTTTAGTGATACTAAAGATGAAGTTGTAGAATCTAATGAAAACATTGAAGATGAATTAAAGAAAATTGACCAAAAACTTTGGAAAGAAAAAGCAACAAATATTTATTTCAGAAAAAAACTTAATTACAAAATAGATAACGACATATACATAATTCGTCCAAATCAGAGAAGGTTTTGGTCACAATCAATGGCTTTAGAAGATGCGTCTGAACTAATTCTTGAAATTTTAAACGATATTTAACAATGAGTTTGAATAAAGATATAGTTATCGCATTTAGAAAAAGTTTTGAAGATAAATGTCATCGGTTAATTGTTCAAGCCTACAAAAAAGTTGTAGCTGATAAAATAGACGTTTCTTCATTTATGGAAAATGACATCTCAGCCATTTTAAATAAAAATATTGAATTAAATCCTACATCTATAGAATGGCAAATATTTTCTAAAACAGAAAATTATATATTCAAAGATAATCAAATTATAGAAACAGGCTTTGCAGATAAACAGTCAAGAATAGATTTTGTGTTTTCAGTATTTAATTCTAATAATAAATATGAATATTTTATTGAAGCAAAAAACCTAAAAGAAAAAGATTCAGCCTTAAAAAGAAGGTACATTAATACAGGAATCAACAGTTTTATTACTAAGAAGTACGAAAATGGGAGTTTGGTCGGATATTTAGTAAAAGGAGACTTAAATAAAACAGTTCAAGGTGTTAATTCGTTACTAAAAAAAGACAAAAGAGAAACAGAATTTTTAATAGAAAAAAAGTTACAGAAACACAATAACTACTACGAATCAGAACACCCAGAAATTGGAATACTTAAACATTTAATATTTGATTTCACGAATAATTGATATGATAAAGCCTACATTTATAATGTATAATAAATAAGGTCGAAGTTTGTGCAGTAAGCAAACCGTTAAATTATCTAAAATGCTCAGGGTATTGCATAGCTAAATCGTTATAGCATATCACTATAAAAGGCAACTCAATAAAATGCAAAAAATACAGATTATCAACTTAGAACTTTAAAAGAATATGGAAAATATAGCCCCAATAATATTTTTTGGAGCTTTTGCTATAATGGCTTTGGTATTTACTCTTATTACTTACTATGGAGCAGGTAGAAATTATGAGAGTTTTTTAAATCTTATTTCAAAAGATATAATATTTGAGTCCGATGAACTCAATTGTATTAAAACCCGAGGATTTCATTCAAAAAGTTTTAATTTTAATTATACAGAATATATACTAAATTGCGTAAATAATTACGAAAATTATTTACTGCAATTTAGATATGCCGACTGACTTTTAACATGATTTCAGTTTTCCTGAAATCATAATTTTAAAAGCAGAACGGTATAATCCTAGATTTGGAACAAAAAGAAGGAACAGAAGATAATATTTTCGAATAATATTTATAAATAAGTAACTTAATTAAAAATATATTTTTATGTCTGATGAAATGAAGCCTTGTCCGCTGTGTAAATCACCTTACGGATATTTGATAGGAACTGAATTATATGCATGCCCAGAATGTGCTCATGAATGGAATTTGCAGGATTTAATTGAAAAGGAAGAAGTACTAGTCGTGAAAGATTCAAATGGAAATGTATTACAAAATGGCGATACAGTAGTTGTAATCCCCCTACTGGAAAAATACAGTTGAATATTTTCGCTAACGGTTGTATCT
>JAOZLS010000312.1 GCA_029934705.1 Bacteroidales bacterium
GGATTAGGATAAATATTGATTCCTAATTCTTTTAAATCTTTAATACCAATAACATCAATAAGGAATTCTTCTGAAACCTCGCTATCCACACAGTAACCATTTGAAGCCGTTAAAACCACTTCGTAAGTTCCATTTTCAGCATATACATATACAGGATTTTCATCTGTTGAAGTTCCTGAAGCATCGCCAAAGTCCCACGAGTATGTTGTTGCATTAGTTGAGCTATTTGTAAATGTTGCTTCAAATTGATTTAAACTACAAGTAAATCCTGCTTCAGGAGTTTGTGCTACTTGAATTTCAACCTCATTAGAGTTAGCACTACCACAGCCTGTAGTAGTAAGAACTGCTCTAAAATATGTTGCTTCGGTTAAATTATCAGTAGTATATTCTGCTGAAGTTGCATCTGTAATGTCTGACCATGTAGTTGCATCAGCAGAACTTTGCCACTGAATTGTTCCAACATAAGAAGACAACGTTATTGCTGTTGAGCTACCTGTACAAACTATTGTTTGACTAGCTGTAGCTGTTCCTGTAGGAACATCGTTAACTATTACAGAAACAGTATTTGTATATTCTTCGCCACAACCAGCTGTTGATACTGCTGCTCTAAAATATGCATCGGCACTAATAGCAGATGTAGTGTATGGAGTTGCTACTGCACCACTAATATTTGCCCAAGAAGACTCATCAGGTGAACTTTGCCACTGAATATTACCAGTTTGTCCTGCTAAACTTAATTCAACAGTTTCGCCTTCGCAAATTTCAGTTTCACTAATAGAAGCAATTCCTGCAACAGGTGAATCACTTACTGTAATTTGTATAGCGTTAGAGTAATAAGTTCCACCATCTAAAACAGCTCTATATTCCCATACACCAACAGTTACTATACTTTCAGAATAAGTATTAGCAGTATTTGCGATTGTTGTCCAACTACCAGCATCAACTCTTTTCTCCCAAGATGTTATTGTAGCAGTATTATCATTTAAAGTCATAGTTCCACTATTATCACCAACACAAATATTTGAATTTCCGCCAGTTAAAGTTCCTCCAGGAGTTGCAGTTGCATTACAACTAATTTCTGCAAGCCATCCATTTTTAGTAACACTTCCATCTGATGTAAATACAAAAGTTAAAGCACCATCAATATTTGTAGCAGTAACAACACCTGGTGATGATGTTCCGCAATATGTATCAATTAAAGTAGCACTTGAGCTTGTTCCATCATAAATTTTAAGTGCATCATAGCTACAAGTACTATGAGATTCAACATCAAATTCTGTAAAATTTGCTTCAACCATATTATTAATAGCTCCAGGGTAAAATGTCATAGTAAAGTTTTCATTATTTCCATACCCACTACCTTCTCCTCCTGAATCGGAAAATAAACCAACGCAAGTATAAACTGTTTCATTACCTATACTATATTCTGGTATTTCACCAATAATTACTTCTTTTGTTTCAGTAGCAATATATTGACTTGCTTCACCAGCAGTTACTGTATAATCAATATCAGCAGGAGTTCCTATTGGAGTTTCAACAGCTGCAGTAACATTAAAGCTAAAATTCCCTGTTTGACCAACATTTAAAAAAGTTGGAGAAGTTGTAGCAGAATTAATAGTTAAAAATGAATTTGATGTAATAATTGCACCTATTGCATTTGTAACATTTGCATGTCCTTCATTTGTTGTTTCAAAAATAATATTAGCAGTTTCACCTGGGTCAAGAATACCGTCTCCATTTCCTGTTGCATCATCAATAGTTAAATTACCTATTGAAAGAACAGGAGCATTAACATTAAATGAAATTACCGAGTTATAAACTTCTTTTGTTGAGTTATCAGTAATTGCCAAATCAAACTGAATATTATATTGGTCTGGAATATTATTTGCTAATTCTACATTAAAACTACCTGAACTTATAGCAGACGCATCAGCAACTAAGGTAGGGTATGAAACACTTGTCGCATTTGTTAAAGATGTAACATAAGAATCACTCGTTGTTAAAGAAACTGTAATCCCTTCAGAAGTTTCTGATCCTACATTTTTAATTCTAATATCTAATTCGAATGTTTCGCTAAATTCTGCTTCATTATTATTTCCATCATTTATAATAAAGTTTTCAGCAATATTATAAGGACCTGTTGGTGCAATAACTAATACTTCTTGTGTATATCTAAAATGATTTTGCTTAGTAATTGTTACTAACATGTTAGTTCCAGGATCTGGGCATGATGCTAAATTAATAGTTGTAGTCCCACCTTCACTAACAGCAGTACCTAAAATTATTGTTTTACCTTCTATATTATCAAAATAAGTTACGGCAATTGTTGCTCCATTGTCAGTAGCTACATCCATTGTTAACGTACCAAAGATATGAACATCAGAACATGTTACAGATAAATCCTGAGGAACCTCGGAGTAAACATTCAAATAAGGATCGCCATGATGGTGAAATAACCTATATGTTATTTGCTTACTATCAGAATTGTATGGCCAACTTGATTGGTATAAAAAGTTTTTACCAGCAACATTTGCAAAAGAAGGATAAATAAATCGACTTTCAGGGCTAGCTGTTTCGCCTGGCATAAATTCTGGCCACATATTATCATAAGCACCCCAAACAAAAACATCGTTTACAAAAGAATACGAAACTTGCGAAGCTGCAATAAGTCCGAGTGCACCTGAGTTATTTCCACCTTGTGTATATCTGTGAAATTTTTCGGCAAATGATTCCGAACTATGGTCAAATTTACCAGTAAGGCAATTTATTGACATAATAAAAGTAAGGTCTGTATTATTTAAACCATCAATATCAGGATTTCTATAATAAGGCTCTCCCCAACCTGTTTCTAATCCATGGTCTCTATGTTGAAGTATAAAAGAGCCAGAGTTCATTGCATTATTAACGTCTGTTGCATTTCCTCCACTAAAACCACCAAGTTCTCCTGGAGAGTCAACAAGATAACCTAAGCCAGATGTTCCAAAATAATTTGTAACAGTAGCTGTATTTGTTGCTGTTGACCAAGGACCACTTGAGGTATTATTTGCTGGCGAGCCAAGTTCATTAATTCTAACTGTCGCTTTTCCTAGCTCATTATTCCAGAAGCCACCAATCACTTCGGAACATATTTGAAACCATCTGTCGTCTTGCCAACCAAGGGCTGAAATAGGGTGATTATAAAAATCGGCACTTGTTGGAGGGTTTGATTCGTAGTTTATAAATTTTGTAATCATTACTTCTAACTGAGAAGCATTATTTGCTGTAATACGAGCAAAAGCAATATCAGGTAAATCATCGTTATCAACATCAGCATAATGGTTGTCTGAAATATATGTACCAGAATAAGGGTGAGGGTAACTTTGCGAAGTAATACCTGAAGTACCTGTTCCATAATCGGCAAGGATTAATACTGCCGCAGGTGGGTTCGTCCAGTTATTATACATATCGTCAACCCAAGCTTCAATTGATGCTACATCATTTCCACCAGGAACATCAGCAATTGTGAAAATTCCTGTTGAAACACCTTGCTTACGTCTAAATTCAGCAATTGTTTCTGCCCAATCTGTAAAATCTGAATTATCAAGAGTTAGAATTACATATTCGAATTCGCCATCTTTTGCATTTTTTATTTTTTCATTGAAATCAATTTTTGGTAATGAAGAGTAGTTAAATAGTGCATCGTCAAGAATTGGCTCCCAGTTTTTATTACGAAGTCTGTTATCACCAAAATAACCTTTTCCGCCTTCAAAAGTAATATCAATTTTAATATCTCTATAAACTATTAATTGTTCTGTTATAGGATTATATTGAAAAGGTGTAACACTTAACATTACAGCATCAACACCTCTTATTTGTACTATTTTAGAAATTAAAATAGGATTTTTAGGATATAAAGCATTTGTTGAATATACTTTAGTATTTTTTTCATAAACAATTGTAGGGTCGGTATCCATTGGAATTATTGCCGCAGGTGCCATTTTAACTCCTTCAATTATTTCGGTTTTGAAATCAACTATATTTAGAATAGCTTTTGAGCCTTCGGGAATAGCAATTAGCTTACTTTGTGCAGGCAAGTCAGGCATTCCTGCATCGTTGAATAAAAATGTTCCTGCTAATTCAATATTTTGTAAAGTTTCGCCTTTAATTTGTGTATTAAGTAACGAAAATTTATTTATTGAATAGTTAATTTCTATACCCGAAGCTTTCGAGTTTAAAATTGTATAGCCCGAGTTACCCCAGCTATCTGAATAACTAAAGTCTCTTTTCTGAGAGAAAGAAACAGAAGTAGTTCCAGTAATAAAAATAATCAACATTAGAAATGCTGAAAAAAATCGAAATTTATTCATAATAACAAAATTTTAATTAAAATAATTAATACATATTCAATAGATACATAATAAACGTGTTAGTTGCATCTATTTTATATTATAAAAATGAAGCAAAAGAGAACTATTGCTTCATTTTATTATGTTTAAGTTGTCTAAAACTATTTATTTCCCTTATTTTTATCTGCAAAGTGCTTATATTTCTCGCCTAATTCATCCATCCTCTTTTTTAAAGTTTCATGTACTACTTCCATGGCTTTAATTTCCTCTTCAGTCATACCTTCAGATATACGATCTGCATCTGCTTCAAGCTCCCCCATTTTCATTGTAAATTCCCCTAAATTAGTCATAAAAGTAAGACCTATTTTTGCTAATGATATTTTATCTGAAAAACCTAATTCATCCTCTGTTTTACCAATATAAGGTTCGGCCTCTATTGCTAATTCTTCAAATGATTCTGATGCTTGATTTACAAGATTTGTTCCATCAACAATAATTTTTTCAGCTTCTTTGTTCCCCTTTAATTCAGAAGGAATTTCAACTTCCAATGGTGGTAGCATATTACTTTCTTTTTCTTCCTCTTCTGTTTTACAAGAGCTTGAAAATAAAAGAATTAAAATTGTTGATAATAATAGTAAATGTTTCATGTGTAATATTGTTTTTAGTTAAAAAAAAGATTATTCCAAAACTACTAATTTATATTTTAAAAAGAAATTTTATTTTAAATTAACAGAAAGTTATCATATCGGTTACAGGTGAAAACACCTGCAACAGGCAAT
>JAOZLS010000054.1 GCA_029934705.1 Bacteroidales bacterium
TTTTGTTGTTACCTTTTTTATTTATTAAGATTATACTATATATATTAAAATGATTCTAAAATTTTATAATCCCTCTAAAAGTAACAATATTGCTATTTATATGTTTTCCTTCAAATATATAATTATTATCTGATTTATTATTTCTAATAATTCCTACATTTTCGCTAGGTTTCGTTTCTTTTATATAATTTATTGAAATTTTAGTTGGATAATTTTTTAATAGAAAATCTAAATCATAAGTATCCATCATCCAATCTAAATACCTTGTAGATGTAACATGCCGATTAATATCAATATCAAAAAAAGTGGGTTTAACACTGAATTTATCACCTACTTTAATTGGCATTATTTTTTTAGGCACTTCTTTTAAAGCATATTTATTTTTTAAAGTATAATAAGTTTCAGTATTAATATGTTGAGATAAATGTGGTCTTTTTGTTTCAGAATTTATTGCTAACCAACCCGATGTGCTTTTTGCAATAATATTGTCATTTTTGTCTCTAACAATAAAATCACGTAAATAAAGTATTTTTTCAATATTTTTAGGCCAAGTTTCTACAGTAATTTCCTCGTTCCATAATATTGGTCTATTTATTTCAATACTTATTCTGCTTAATACCCAAAAGAGTGATTCATCTTTTATTTCATCAAAGCCAAAACCTAATTCATTAGACGAATTTATTGCCGATTGAATTAAGAAGTTTAGTAATGCTCCCATTTTTAGTCGTCCTTCAATATCGGTATCGGCTGAATTAACTTTATAATTATATTTTAGCGAATAGCTTTTATTTTCATTCATTTTATTTTGATTTTATAAGAATTAGGGCAATTTTTCCATTAAAAGGAATCGTAAGTTTATTATTTTCTGGAATATATTTTAGTGCTGGATTTAGTGCATTATAATATTCTTTTGCTTTCACATCTATTTCAATAACTGTACTTTTTTGCGAATTATTAAAAATCACTACAACCTCGTCATTCTCAAAGACTCGACTATAAGCTAATGTATTATTTCTATTGTCTGCCAAAATAAAATTAACGGTACCATATCTTAACGCTATATTTTCCTTTCTTATTTTAATTAAGCTTTTATAAAAATTCAGTAACTCCTTATCTTGTTTTACTTTATCTGCCTTACGTTTTCTTTCGTAAGGATGATGAGTTTCGTCTTCATATTTAATGTCAGACCAGACCATTGGTTTACGACAATCGGGGTCATCGGCTCCCCACATTCCTACTTCGTCGCCATACCAAATATGAGGTGCTCCAATGTAAGTAAATTGATGAATTAATAACATTTTTTGTATTGCTCTAGTTTTTTTATCGGGTTTATTTATTTTGTAATTTGGGTTTTCGGTTGGTTTTGCTTGGTATTTATATTTACCATTATTATAAAGTGAAGTTGAAATTCGTGGTGCATCGTGGCTAGCAATAAGGTTCATCATTGCTTGTAATCTTTGAGTTTCAATCCCTTTCATTTTTTCTTTTAAAAGCTTTACAAATTTCTCAGGATACATTTTATTTGGAGCTTCGGCAAAAAAGTGTCTTGTTGGTCTAAACCATCTATAATTCATTATTGCATCAAAAACACCTGGTTTTAAATAATCATTGGGAGCTAAAAGTTCTTCGGGCCATTTTTTCCACCATATTTCGCCAACTATATATGCTTCGGGATTTATTTTTTTTACTTCTATTCTATATTCTTTCCAAAAACCAATTGGTAATTTTTCGGCAACATCAAGTCTGTAGCCATCAACTCCATCCTCGGTATTACCATCGTTATTTGGGTCTAGCCAACGTGCTGTAACATTAAAAATATGTTGTTTTACAGTTTTACTATGAATATTACCTCTTCGGGGTAAGTCTTCGGGGTTTCCAGTAAGGTCTTTTTTTATTTCGGGCATATATTTTACTCCTGCCCAGCCATTATATTTAAACTCATTTTCAGCTGTTTCGGGCTTATCAAAACTTTCTATCTCAAACCAATCTGCATAATCCGATTTTTCGCCTTTTTCCATTACATCCTTAAATGCCCAAAACTCACTTCCTGTATGATTCCACGAATAGTCCATTATTATTTTAATATCTCGCTTATGGCATTCCTCTATAAGTTTCAGAAATAATTTGTCGGCATTTGTCCATTTCCATGTTTTTGGGTCAATTGGATTTTCAGAAGCAATTATTTTCTTGTCTTCTTCAGGAGTTGGACCAAAATTAACATCGACATGTCGCCAAGAGCGAGGATCGTATTTATGTAGCGATGGCGAATCGTTTATCGGGTTCAAATAAATTGCATTTATTCCTAAATCTTTTAAATAATCTAGTCTATTTATTATACCCTGTAAATCGCCACCATAACGGCGTAATTGTAGTTTATCCCATTCATTCATAAGGTTTGACGATTTAAACCACTCATCGTGCATATACCAGTCTTGTTTCCAAGGTGTTGTTTTCCAATTCTTCGGAATAACATCAGGATAAGTTCCTACAATATCCTTAATTGTTGGGTCGTTGGTTGTATCGCCATTACAAAAACGCTCGGGAAATATTTGATACCAAATTGCATTTTTAGACCATTCGGGAACATCCATATTTACCAGATTAAAAATATTTGTAACAGGCTCTTCTTTGGATTCATTTTTACAAGAAAATTGAAGAGTAAAAGAAATTATTAAAAGAATAAATATTTTAAATTTCATGATTTCTATTTTTTTTTCGACAAATGTGTTTTGCAAGATAAATAAAATTAATATACTTGCCGATAAAATAAATATAATTATGTTAAAAATACGAATTGAAAATAAAGGGATAATTTCTTATAAAGAAGCTTTTAATTATCAAGAAAAATTATTTACTGAAAACATTAAGAGGAAACAAAATGAGAAAGAGGCATCTAATCACTTCATTATTTGCGAGCATCCTCATGTTTATACTTTAGGAAAAAGTGGCGAACAAAACAATTTGCTTATAAATAATGATTTTCTTTCAAAAATAAATGCTGAATTTCATAGAACAAACCGAGGTGGTGATATTACCTACCATGGACCTGGGCAAATTGTTGGTTACCCTATAATTGATATTGAAGAACAAAAATTTGGTATTAAAGATTACATTTATGCCTTGGAATACATGATAATTGATGTATTAAAACCTTTTGGAATTAATGGCGAAATAAATGATGGCAATATTGGTGTTTGGCTTGATGTAGGCACAGCTAACGAGCGAAAAATTTGTGCTATTGGTGTAAAAGTGAGCCGAGGAATTACAATGCACGGGTTTGCATTAAATGTTAATACTGATTTATCGTATTATAATCATATTAACCCCTGTGGTTTTACGGACAAAGGTGTTGCATCCATGCAAAAAGAATTAGGTAAAAATATTAATATTGAAAGTGTTACAGAAAGTATAATTAATAAATTTATTGAGAGGTTTGGGTATAGCAAAATATAAGTGTCATTTTTTAATGGCCTCAATTATATTACTGTTTTTCATTTTATTAAAAAACAAATTATTTATAATATGAATTTTATGGTTTAGCGTTTTGAATAGTGTCCACATCAACAATTTGTTAAAAACACTAAAACTCTTTATTTCAAAAAACTTGCAAGTTTAACAAAAAAATGACTGACATCAAGCAAATATTGTGGACATTTATTCATCTAATTCTCTATTTTCAATTAGTTGTTTTAACTTATCCTTGCTTGGTAAAACTGTTTCATATTTACTTGCAAATATCTGATTTTCATTCAAAGGCAATGTAAATCTCACTAATGCATCACTTTTTTGTTTGCATAGTATTATTCCGATTGTTGGGTTTTCATCTTCCAATTTTATCTCTCTGTCATAGTAATTTACATACATTTGCAATTGCCCTAAATCTTGATGTTTTAATTCTCCTATTTTCAAATCAATTATTACAAAGCATTTTAACAGTCTGTTATAAAAAACCAAATCAATGTAAAAATGTTTATCATCGAACGAAATTCGTTTTTGTCGGGCTACAAAAGTGAAACCTTTACCAAGTTCAAGTAAAAAATATTCAAGTTTATCAGTTATTTTTTGCTCTAAACCTGTTTCTGTATAAATTTGTTTTTGTTTGAAACCAAGAAAATCTAAAACTAACGGGTCTTTTACGGCATCTTTTGGTTTTTCAATTATTTGTCCTTTTTTACTCAACTTTTTGACACCTTCTTTATCTGTGCTTAATACTAGTCTTTCGTAGAGAGATTTGTTATATTGTCGTTCCAATTCTCTCACAGACCATTTGTTATTGACACTTTCAATTTCATAAAAATTGCGTTCGTCTTCTTTTTCAATTCGCATTAGTTTTATGTAATGTGTCCAGCTTAATAAAAATGTTGGTTTATCTGATTTTTTGAATTGCGAAATCACTGATTTCGTTTTTGGTGATTGATTTACTATTATCTCTGTTTTTGCTTGTGAATAAGTCAAATAAAACTGACGTATGAGTTCTAAATTTCTTTTTGCAAAACCTTTTCCGAACTCTTTACTCAATTTAAGAGACAATTGTTTTAGAAGTTGCTTCCCGTATTCTGCTCTTTTTTTTCCTTTTTGTTCTTCTTCAACAATCATATTACCAATTTCGTAATATGTGTAAACCATTGTAAGATTTATGTTAGAAACAATACTTTCTCTGGCAGATTTTAGTAAATCAGCTATTTTAATATATAAATTCTCATTATTTTTTCTATTTCTTTTGACATAAAGAAGTTAATATTTGCAATTTGTTTTTTGTTCAAATTTATCAATAATCATTAGAAATTCTTGATTTAATCTATTTTTAGTCTCAATTAATATTTCTTTGGGTATTTTTTTATAATTTTTACTATTAAGCCACTAACGTAATACAATTAGCTTGTTTTACAAAAATAACTTCCAATTAAGTTATAAACTTAAACGAAAGTTATTTTTGTAATTTGTCAATCATCGGATTTACGCCATGCTCCCTACCTAACTGCTATTTTATTCAGCAATACTACGTTTTCTTTTGCTATATCAAGCACTCTAATTATATCTTTATCTTCTAAATTAGGATAATATTTTTCTACCAAATTAATGCAATTATCAAGTATTAGCTTTGCATCGCTATTTTTATTCGACTCATAAGCAAAAGCCATTTGCTTTATTGATGTGGCAATATATGCAATTGTGTAATTCTTTTTAACCTCCGAGTCTATAAATGGATTTGTATTTTGCTTTTTTGATGCTGTAATTTTAATTGCTCTTTTTATTGTTTTTTCTTCTTTTAACTTAATATCATAATACTTAAATACAATGTTAACTTCGGCATTTTTGTGTTGCTGCATATCACTTACATTATACTTAATTATAAACACTTGCGTAAGTCCGCTATTCATATTATCAAGTTTAAAACTAAGTTTATTTTTATTAATTATGGGAGAATAACCATATACTTCTTGCATTTTAATACCACTACCAGAAATAATTTCCAAACTAACATTTCTGGCTATTGGCGATAATAAACTTTCTGCTTCATCTTTAAAAACCTTTTCAATATCCTCCGAGTTTCCTATAAAATGATTTAGCCCTCGTCCTGCTTTTGCCAATTGTCTTAGCAAATCAAAATTCACGCTATGCCCTACTCCAATTGTCGAAATATCAATACCTTTTTTATTATATCCCAATGAGTTTTTTATAATATTTTCGATATTAATTTCACCAGTATTTGTAAGTCCATCGGTAAGTAAAATCAGCCTATTTGTACTATTCTCGTCATAATTTTTATACAACTCTTCGTAGCCCAGCATCATTCCTGCATTCAAATTTGTACTTCCGCCTGGTGAAAGACTCGTTATAACTTGGTTTGCATTATTTCCATCGCCAATTTTATCAAAAGGCAATACCAATGTAGCCTTTGAGTCATAAGCCACTATACAAATATTATCTTGAGGGCGTAAATATTCTACAAATTTACTCAATGCAACTTTAAGCTTTACCATTCTTTGATCATGAGACATAGAACCGCTTTTGTCTATAACCAAACATAAATTTAAATGAGGAATATGCGAAAAATCATCAACAAATCCTGTTGCAAATCCAACTTGCAGTATAGCAAATTCGTTGTTTTTTCCTACTAAATTATTCCCCCAACGTAAATCAACTGCAACTGCCTCGTTTGCTTTTGGCATTGCAATTTTATGCGTATGGTAATTCATAAATTCCTCAACAATTACCTGTTCCGAAGGTGTTATTCCATTTGAGCGATTTACCGAAAGTGAGGCTGAAGAAAAACCTCCCTGTGCAAAAATATTAGTCAAAAATATTGTTTGAAAAACAATAAAACATAATACTTTAATTCTTGTTTTTAAGTGTTTCATAATGTGATTTATTTTTTAGTTTAACAATTAAATTTCAATACAAAACAACAACTAAAAAACTCATTTTCAAACAAATAAGCTTGCAAACAATATGTAAAACAATTTACAAGCTTTACAAGTTATTTTACAAGCTTTAACTCACATTAATAAAGTTATTTTTAATATATTTGTGTTAGTAATATGAAAGAACATTATAGTTATACTACACAAAAAAGAAAAAAAACATGTAAATTTGTTGAATGAGAAAAGAGGAATTATTATACTTTAAGTTGTTAAAAACTGATATCGAAAAAAAGTATAAGGAAGAATACCCAGAGTGTGAAATTAAAATTACAAGTTGGCGACAACAAGAAATAAAGCGTTTTAGAGATTTATTAATAAAACAAGTTGGTGGACAAATTAGCGAGAAATGGTTTTATACGCATATTAGAACTGAAAACAATGAAAAACTGCCTAGAATTGACACTTTAGATTTACTATGTAGATTTATTAATTTTGAAAATTGGGAAAATTATCTAATACTTAAAAATGAAGATTCCGTTATTACAAAGAGTGATAAAAAAGCTACAAAATTCACTAATTATATTGCTCAGAAAAAGACTTTAATTATTAGCATTGTAGTTATACTTTTAGGATTAATATTTTTCAGCAAATCGGAGTTATTTGCTCAAGCCGAATATCGTTTTTATTTTATTGATGCGGATACTGATGAGCCAATTAAAAATACTAAAATTGAAATAATTTTGCTACATGCAAACCAATCGCCAGAACTAATACTATGCGATAGTAATGCAAGCTTTTTATATAAGAAATCACAAAAAAAAATATCATTTATTGTTAATGCACAATATTACAAACCGGATACAATAACAAGAATTTTAGAGAAGAAAAAAAAATCTGAAAAGATTAAATTAACACGAGATGACTACGCATTACTGGTACATATTTTTTCTTCAGAAAATATTAAAAATAGAGACAAAAACATAAATTTATTGAATGAAATATTTGATGATAATGCAAAAATAATTCAAATTGATAAATACAAAAGAGGAATTGAAATATATAATAAACAAGAATTTATTTTAAAAATGACAATGCCAACAAATGCTGTTAAAAACATTGAAGTGGTTGAGACAGAATACATAAATTCTAAAATAATTATGATGAGATTTGTAATTGGAAATTAATAAATACTTGAAGTAATGAAAAAAACTACAATAATTATAACAATCTTACTATTAGGCACTAATCTGTTTTCGCAGGAAGGTGGGAACAATACGGTAATCGACAAAAACACTTTTACTGCTAATGAATTATCACGCTTTGAAATTAAGGGATTTGAAAACCATGCAATACAAAAAATTGAAGAATATGCTAGCTATATTCAAATAATATCGAATAAAAGTTACGATAGTAAGTTGAGAAAGCAAGCTATTATATTAGCAAAAAATCTTTTTAATAATAAAAACATTTCATTCAAAAATATTGATACAGAAATAACAAAAAAGCACGAAATTTATATTGATGAACTTTTAAGTTCAATTTACGGCTCAAATTTCTCTAAAATATCCGTTAATGTTAGTAATTTTATTGTTTCAGAAGAATTAAAACCTTATGAAAATCATTTTAAAGGAAAAATCACTTTTACGAAAACAAACACGTATTATAAGAATAATAAACTAATTTCTGAATCAAAATCACTAAACGAAATAGAAATTTTCTTAATAAAAACAGAAAAAACTTTTGGCAACGAAAAAAATATTGTCTGGAATGTATTTTTAGGTGAAATTATTTCTTTAGAAAGATAGATCAATTCTGCTAGAAAAATATATTTCTTCAAAATTAATTTTAAGATTAAATTAAACTAATTACTTTTGCTGTGTAAATAAAAAAAAACAAATGAAAAAATACACTTATACAGAAAAAAAAGATACTCGCTCAGGTTTTGGCGATGGACTTTTAGAAGCAGGAAGAAGAAACTCAGATGTTGTTGCATTATGTGCCGACCTTACTGGTTCGTTAAAAATGAATGCTTTTCAAAAAGAGTTTCCTGATAGATTTATTCAGGCAGGAATTGCAGAAGCAAACATGATGGGAGTTGCTGCAGGACTTACTATTGGAGGAAAAATTCCTTTTGCAGGAACATTTGCCGAATTTGCATCAGGTAGAGTTTACGATCAAATAAGACAATCAATTGCTTACTCAAATAAGAATGTGAAAATTGCAGCCTCGCATGCAGGTATAACTTTAGGCGAAGACGGAGCAACTCACCAAACAATGGAAGACATTTCCCTAATGAAAGTTCTCCCTGGTATGGTAGTTATTAACCCTTGCGACTATAACCAAACAAAAGCTGCCACTATTGCAGCAGCAGAATATGAAGGACCTGTTTATTTGCGTTTTGGTCGCCCGGCTGTACCAAATTTTACTCCAGCAGACCAAAATTTCGAAATTGGTAAATCGGTAATGCTTAACGAAGGAGCTGATGTAACTATTTTTGCAACAGGACATTTAGTTTGGAAAGCTATTGAGGCAGGCGAAATTTTAGAAGAAAAAGGAATTTCAGCCGAAATAATAAATATTCATACAATTAAACCTTTAGATGTTGACGCTGTCATAAAATCAGTATCAAAAACAAAAGCTGTAGTAACAGCCGAAGAACATCTTATGAATGGTGGACTAGGCGACAGTATTTCTCAAGTTCTTTCAAGATTTATTCCTGCTCCTTTAGAATATGTTGCGGTTGACGATAAATTTGGTGAAAGTGGAAAATCTGATGAATTAATGACAAAGTACGGTCTTGATACAAAAAATATTGTTGAAGCTGCTGAAAAAGCAATAAAAAGAAAGTAATATATTCGTAAACTTAGCCAAATATTCTTAAAAAAAAGTAAATAAATTACAATGATACGCTTTTGGTAATAGATTTTCTTTGCTCCCTTTAGGGATGGGGTAAACAAAGAAAATCTATTACTTATACTAATCATGGAGATGTTGTTTACGAATAAAAAGAAAATAAGCACTGATGGATAAAAGTGATAAAGAACTTTTAGATCTGTATAAAACAAATAAAAATGCCGCCTTGGAACTAATAATATCACAGTTTCAAGAGCGGCTTTATTGGCATATTCGCAAAATAGTTATTATTCACGACGACACCCACGACGTTCTTCAAAATACATTTATAAAAGCCTGGAAAGGATTAGATAATTTTCAAGAAAAATCTAAATTATACACTTGGTTATATAGAATTGCCACAAACGAATCTATCACTTTTATAAATAAAAAGAAAAAAAAGCAAGAAGAACCAATTGAAAATTATCAAGCAGTTTTAAGTAACTATTTAGACAACGACAGCCTATTTAGTGGAGACCAAATAAAACTAAAGTTACAAAAGGCTATACTAAAATTACCTGAACAACAACGTATTGTGTTTAACATGAAATATTTTGACGATTTAAAATACATCGAAATTGCCGAAATATTAAATTTATCGGTTGGCGGATTAAAAGCCAGTTATCACCACGCAGTAAAAAAAATTGAAAAATATGTTTTGGAAGATTAAACCAAACAATAAAAAACATGTCAATATTATAGATGAAAGAAGCACCCGAAAATATTAACCCTTTTAAAACACCTGAAAATTATTTTGAAAATTTTTCAGAAGAAATGCAAATACGTATATCTGAAGAAAACTTAAAAGATAAATTTGGAAACAGCATACCATTTAAAGTTCCTGAAAATTATTTTGAGAACTCTAAAAAAATGTTTATTGAAAGAATAAAAGAAACTAATAGAATAAAGAAAAACCCAATATTATTATTAAAGCCATACTTATCAATAGCAGCAGGTTTACTTGTTGTACTTGCAGTTTGGCAACTAGTTTTATCAAACTTCAATTTTAACAATTCAACATTAAGCAATACCAATACAATAGAAATAAACAACGAAAAAGACAACTCGCAAACGGCAAAAATTTACGAAGACGAAATTATTTTATACACCGAAGAAGCAACTATATTAGAAGTTGTTAACGAAACACCTGAAATAGAGAACGACACATTAAACAACGACGAAACAATAGATTATTTAGCAGACTATATTGATTACTCTGATCTTTTAGCAATGTACTAAACTTATTATTATGAATATAAAATACACACTCACAATTTTAATAGTTTTTCTGCTTAGCGGACAAACACTTATTAAAGCACAGCACGGAAAGAATAGAGAAGAAATTCAGAAGCGAAAAATTGAGTTTATAAAGAAAAAATTACAATTAACAGCCGAAGAAGAAAAAGCATTCATTCCGGTTTTTAATGAATTTGAAAAAAAACACAGTGATATTATTAAAAAGAAGCATCAAATATTTAGAAATTTCAATAAAAACAGCTTAAACCTTAGCGAAAAAGATTTAAGTAATATGACAAATAATTTGATGAATTTGAATTTGGAAGAAGCAAAACTTTGTAGCGAATATAACACCAAATTTAAAGAAGTACTCTCACCAATGAAAGTAATGCTTTTATATATTAGCGAACACGAATTTAAAAAAAATCTTATTAGAAAGATGAAGAATAAGCCTCCACCACCTAAATAATAACTCTACACTTATTCTATAATTTTAGTTTTTAACTATTTTTAAAATACTTTTTCAACAAATATCAAAAAAAATCCTTAAAATTAATATCTTTACAAACTCTATTTTTTTTTAGACTTATGGCGTTCGAAGATATTATAAAAGACCTTAAAAATAAGCAATATAAACCCATATATTTTTTATATGGCGACGAAACTTATTTTATAGACATTATTACAGACTATATTGCTGAAAATGTTTTAAGCGAAAGCGAAAAAGCATTTAACCAAACAATATTATATGGTAAGGATATTCAAACCGAAGATATTGACAGTGCTGCTAGGCGTTTCCCAATGATGGCTGAACATCAAGTAATTATTGTTAAGGAAGCTCAAAACATAAAAAAAATTGAAAACTTAGTTTATTATGCTCAAAAGCCTCTAAACTCAACTATTCTTGTAATTAATTATAAATACAAAAAGCTAGATAAAAGAACAAAACTTTATAAAACTTTAGGAAAAGACTCAGTACTATTTGAGTCTAAAAAGTTATACGATAATAAAATACCTGCGTGGATAACATCTTACTTAAAAAACAAAAAATATAGTATTGATCTTATTGCAACAAATTTACTTGCCGAATTTTTAGGAAACGATTTAAGTAAAATTGCAAATGAACTTAATAAACTAGCAATTTCGTTGCCCGAAGGTTCAAAAATAACGCCCGAAATTATTGAAAAAAATATAGGAATAAGTAAAGACTATAACAACTTTGAACTTCAAAATGCAATAAGACAAAAAGATATTTTAAAAGCAAACAGAATAATAAATCACTTTACTTCAAACCCGAAGGACAATCCTATTGTACTAACAATAACATCGTTATACTTCTTCTTTTCAAAAGTATTAGCTTATCATTTTTTAAAAGATAAAAACCCAAGAAACGTTGCCTCGGTATTAAAAGTAAACCCATATTTTGTAAAAGACTACGAAGCAACAGCCCGAAAATACAATAGACAAAAAACACTTTATATAATTACACTATTACGAGAATACGACATGAAATCAAAAGGCTACGAAAACAATGCAGCCCATGGCGATTTACTTAAAGAACTAATATTTAAGATTTTACACTAATACAGAATGGATTCATTAAACACAATTTTTATAATAATTATAACATCGGCTATTTCTATTTTAGCATTTAACAAAACAGAATTATTCGACAAATTAAAATTTAATGCCTACATGATTTGGCATAAAAAAGAATACGGGCGAATTTTTTCTCACGCACTAATTCACGGAGGATGGCTACACCTTGGAATAAATATGTACGTATTATATTCATTTGGCTCTGCTGTAGAAGGAGCTTTCAAAGACCCCTATTTTTTTCCATACACATACAAATATGGTAGCTTTATGTATTTGGCAATGTATATAGTTGCAGTAGCTGCATCTTCTTTAATTGCAATATTTAGGTACAAAAATAATCATAGTTACAATGCAGTTGGTGCATCGGGAGCTGTTTCGGCAGTTGCTTTTGCTTTTATATTATTAGCACCAACACAGCAAATTCAATTTATATTATTACCTTTTATAAAACTACCTGCTTATATTTTTGGTATTGCATATTTAGCATACTCATACTACATGAGCACAAAAGGACGAGACAATATTGCACACGAGGCTCACTTTGCTGGTGCTGTATTCGGAATTATATTCCCACTAATTTTAAACTACAAACTAGTAGATCACTTTTTCTACATAATTTTTAATTAAATAATATCAACACAAATAAATAATATACAAAATGAAAAAGAAAAAAATTGTTATAGCTCTAGGCGGAAACGCTTTATTAAGAGGCGACCAAGAAGGAACTATTGAAGAACAAGAAAAAAACACCTACGACACACTTAAAAATCTTATTTATCTTATTCATGAAGGACATAATGTTGTAATTAGCCACGGAAACGGACCTCAGGTAGGAAACATTTTAATGAGAAATGATGCAGGAATGGAATTATATCAAATTCCACAAATGCCTTTAGATGTTTGCGTTGCCGACTCGCAAGGCGGAATTGGTTACATGATAGAGCGTGTTTTACGTAATGTTTTAAAAGAAGAAGGACTTAAAAGAGACATTATTACAATGGTTACTCAAAATGTTGTTGATAAGAACGACCCAGCATTTAAAAACCCTGTAAAACCTGTTGGAAAAATCTACAACAAAGAAACTGCTGATAAATTAGCAGCCGAAAAAGGATGGATTTTTAAACCAACACAAAAAATGGAAAATGGCTGGAGACGAGTTGTTGCTTCCCCTGAACCTATTGAAATTTTTAATGTCGATACAATAGGACGTATTGTTGAAGGCGGAACAATAGTTATTGCTTCTGGAGGAGGAGGGATTCCTGTATATATTGACGAAAACGAGCACGTAAGACCTTTAGAAGCAGTAATTGACAAAGATAAAGCGTCTGCTCTTTTAGCTGCTAAAATTAAAGCCGACGAATTTTACATTCTTACTGATGTACCTTATGTATATATTGATTTTAGACAAGCAAATGAGAAAAAACTTGAATTCTTAAATAGAGCTGATGCTTTAAAATATATG
The DNA here is from genome assembly GCA_029934705.1 of Bacteroidales bacterium. Taxonomy (GTDB): domain Bacteria; phylum Bacteroidota; class Bacteroidia; order Bacteroidales; family JAADGE01; genus DZBS01. Next base: position 13,555 of record JAOZLS010000054.1, read on the forward strand.
GAAGAAGGTAAATTTGGAGAAGGTAGTATGGCTCCAAAAGTGCAAGCATGTCTAAACTTTGTTGAAAATGGCGGTGGTAAAAGTATTATCACTGAATCTACTAAACTTTCTGACAAAGCTTACGGTACAAAAATCACTATGGAATACGAAGACTAATATTCAATTTCCTAATAAAAAAACAGCATCCTATATTTTTAGAATGCTGTTTTTTTTGTAATTAATTTATAAAATATATTTCTTAGAATAATATCGCCAATACCAAAACAGCAAAATTGTATAAACAGTTAAAGCTGCAAGATTAATTAAGTAATACTGATTAAAAAGACCTTTATCGAACCCTATAATTGGAACAACCATACTAGCCATAAAAGGAAGAATAAAAGGAACAGAAACTCCAGCCCCAAGTACAACATCCTGAGCAGCATTTGTTCTAAAATCGGGGTCAACAACTCTTGTTAAAGTTAAACCAGTAGATAATGTTCCTGTTAAAGTTCCAAAAAGAGCTAAAATTCTTTCTAAAGGACTATCTAATTTTGACTTTCGTACTTCTTTAACTACAAACCACATTGTGAGTAAACCTCCTACCACACTCATAACTGTAATAATTAAAATATAATCTAGCAAAACACTAATTGAAATAGCTGCAATTGCTGCTGTAACCATAAAATCAAGCGAACTCCCTGATATCCGTGTCATTAGTCCATTATTAATTACATTTCCCCAGCCCAAACGTTGCATTATTTTACGAGTAACAATGGCAAAAAGTGATGCGAAAATAAAATGTAACCCCCATAAAAGGCTAATCAACTGTAAAGCAATTTTTTCATCGGGAATAATAACTGGCAATAAATATTCAACTCCCTTTAAACTTATAAAAGTTATTAAATAGACAAATAAAACCAATGCTATTTGAAAAGTAAAACCATCAATTGCAGAATTATCTGTTGTAAGCTCCCCTGCACAGGGCTGGTCTTCAATCTTTTTAATAACACCATTTTTGCTAGCCTCATCATTTAATTCAGCCTTTGCTTTATCTCGTATTCCTAATTTCTTTTTTAAAACTCTAATTAATAATAAACCAACTGTAATTGCCCAAATATATCCTAAAGCCGCAAAAGTAAGTCCTATATTAGAGGCATTATCAAAGCCTATTAGTTCCCACGACTGTCCTATTGAATATGCCTGCCCTGGTCCTTGACTGAAACCTAGCAAAATATAATAGCCAAAAGTAGCAAACAAATCGGGTGCAATTGTAAGCATAAATATATAAGCTACAGATAAACCTGCAACAACCTGTATTCCAGAATTTATAGCCATTAACAATCCTGTAGCATAAGTACTTTTACTATTCCCTCCTTCGGTTTTCCGTAAGGACATTGCTATAAAAGTTATAACAAATAAATGATATATATACCGCCCGTATCTATCGGCTGGAATTTCAAAAAAACTAATACCCAATGTGCCTATTATAAAAAGTATAAAACCTGCAACAATATTATTTGGTATAAGGTATTTTTGAAGAAATGTTATTTTTGAACGCAAAAATGTTGCTAAAAACAAGAACGAACCAAGAACCATAAAATCAATTGCAACCAACCAGTGTAATTCCATAAATATTTTACTTTTAAACTATTAACAATTTAACTTGCAAATCTTAAACTTATATTTCTTATAAAAAAATTATTGAGAAATATATGCTGATAATTTATTCTCGTAACCCATTTTTTTCCAAATAACATTAACTGCAACCTCCCATTTTAAGGCAGAAATCCCTTTTCTTGAACCAATAATTCTATATGCTTCATTATTATAAAATATTTCAAGTTTTTCATCAACCTGGGGGTTAATTGTCTGTAAATCTTTATAATTAAAAACAATAACTTCATCCTTATTCGTAAATTCAAGTTCTATTCTGTCAATAAATAATTTAATATTTGCTTTGCCAATTTCTTCAAAATCTTCATCTAATTTTTCATGAAGAACTGTAGAATTTTTATCTTCAAAAACTAAACCTCCAAAATTACTCTCAATTTTATCCGATATATATTTAATTAGCCATTTTTCTTCCCAATTATACCAGTCTCTGATATTAT
>JAOZLS010000313.1 GCA_029934705.1 Bacteroidales bacterium
AAGACCTGAGACAATACGAGGCTAGTATGAATGCTTATCGAGATATTAAAAACTCGATTGACACTGCTTTTGAAAAAGGAATTGAAAAAGGAATTGAAAAAGGGAAATTGGAAATTGCTAAAAAATTAAAAAGCAATGGTATTTCAATTGATATAATTTCTGCAACAACTGGCTTATCCGAAGATGAAATTAATAAATTGTAAGTAAACGCCTATTTATAAACACAACCATTGCAAAATATGACGGTATTTCTACATCAATAATATCTGAAGGTCTAGGACACACAACCCAAATTTATCTCGACAGCTTTGGCAACGATGTTATTGACAAAGCTAATGATATTATTACTGATTTGGGGTAGTTGCTATTTTTCTTATCTCTTGAAAGCACTTTTTATTTGCTAGTTCTATCATTGCAAGAAGGGTTTAATAATAGCCATATAAAGACAGTTCTGTATGTAAGAGTAAAATATCAAATAAAAGATCTCAAGAGCAGTTGAAAACAGGAACTATAAATTAATTGTCTCAATAATAATATAGTATGTTGAACATAAATAATTAAACTCTTATCAGTTGCTTTGAAATCATGGTTAGATTTCTATAAATAGTTATTAAAATTATACTCCTTAATAAAACTATAAAAATCTTTTATCTAAAACAAAATTCTCAGGAAACCTGGCTGTAACATTTTTATATGCTCCTATTATTTGTTTCATTACTTCATTAGTGTTAGTTAAGTCAGTAATTACCTCTTTTACACCTACTTCTTTTTTCTTATAATCCATATAACTAACAACAATAGGTACATTTGCTTTTTGAGCTATATAATAAAATCCTTGTTTCCAACGTGTAACCTTACTTCTTGTGCCTTCGGCAGAAACTACTAAACAAAATTTTTCGTTTTTCTCAAAAAAGGATGTAGCCTGATAAACAACATTGTTTTTTTTGTCATATCTGTCAACAGGAACAGTTCCAAATATTTTCATTATATATTTTAAAGGGAAAAAGAATAATTCTTTCTTAACTAAAACCTTATTACTTATGCCTTTTGATCCCATATACAATTTACCCAATACTATATCCCAATTGCTTGTATGTGGTGCAATAATTACAACACTCTTTTTTAAGTTTGGAAATTCGCCAACAGTTTTCCATCCAAATATTTTTAATATAACCTTTGAGAAATTTTTCATATATATTTATTTGTAATTCCTTTTATGTACCAAGATGGTACATATCTTTTTTTTACAAAGAAAAAGATTAAAATTTAATTACAAAATTTTCTTTAGATAATTTTGTATCAAAAAAAACAATTCCCATATAAAATAGGTCGATGCTAAGTGTTACTTTCGAGTTGTTTTTTAATTGTTTCCAAGCATTTTCCATGCCTTTAGACCAATGTATATCGTCAAATACAAAAATAGTTTTTTCGTGAACTTTGCTAATACAAGTATTAAAATATTTAATAGTAGCCTCTTGGGTATGGTTGGCATCAAAAAAAACAAAGTCAAGCTTATTAATTTTATTTAATAAAGGTTCTAAGTTTTCATCAATATTTCCTACAACCTGTTGGATATTATTAGCATTAAACAAATTAAAATTGTTTAATGCTATTGCTGCTGTTTCTGCACAACCCTCCATTGTATAAATATTTGATTTTGAATTAGGCATAGCTAAATATAAAGTACTAATTCCTACAGAAGTCCCAAGCTCTAATATTGTGGAGGGGTTAAATCTAACTATAAGTCTGAAAAGTAATTCGCCATACTTCATTTTTACTGCGGAATAATTAACTATATCGGCAACTTTTCGTTTTTCGGACTTCATTATTTTTGAGCCAGCACCAAAATCATTAACTGTAATTTCTTGGTTACTTTCTAGTAGGTCGTCTCGCAAATTCCAAATATCATCCATGGCATAATATGAGCTAGAGTTATTAATTACTTGCGAAACTAGCGAATATAAAAATGGAGAATGAAGCCCAAAACCTTTTTTATGCCTAGCAAAAAGTTTGTAAAAAATGTATTTTAATAGAAATCGAATATTTTGCACTTTCAAGGATTTTATAATATTAGAAATCCAGTTTTAACCTGCCTAACGTTTAAAACTAGAATTAGAAAAGCTGAATTACGGTGAAAATTGTAAATAATTTTTGCAATGTAGTATAATTATCGAAAAAATAGTAATTTTGTTCTGTACTAAAATATAACAGGACTATAATTTTTTTTATAGTAACAGTTTTAAAAGAATTAAAGTACTTGAAATGTAACTGATTAAGCTACATTCTTGAATATTTGTATGGCAACAAAAATATTAAGTTCATTTCACAATAAAATAGTATATGATAATAGAACATGCACAAAAATATAATTTATGGCTAGGTAAAATTAAAGATAGTGTTTATAAATTACAAATAAAAGCAGCACTTATCGTTAATTCAGAAATGCTCTATTTTTATTGGAGTTTAGGGAGGGATATTGTTGAAAAACAATTGGTTCAAAACTGGGGAGATGCTATTGTCGAACAATTATCTAAAGATTTGCAAATAGAATTTCCTGAAATGAAAGGTTTTTCTAGGCGAAATATATTTTACATGAAACGCTGGTACTTATTTTATAATGAGCAGTTTATAAAAGTGCAACAACTTGTTGCACAAAAAAGGCTACCTGCAAAATTTAATACTATTGAGAATATAGAACAACTGATTGCACAAATTCCTTGGGGACACAATATTTTGATAATAACTAAAATAAAAAATATAGAAGAGGCGTTATTTTATATTAATGAAACAATAATAAATGGATGGTCAAGAGCCGTTTTAAGGATACAAATTGAAACTGATTTATATTCAAGACAAGGAAATGCAATTACAAATTTTAACAAAACATTACCAGAACCTCAGTCTGATTTGGCAAATCAAACATTAAAAGACCCATATATATTTGATATTTTAACTATTAAAAAGGAAGCTGATGAACGAGATATTGAAAATCAATTAACAAAACATATAACAAAGTTTTTATTAGAGCTAGGTGCTGGCTTTGCATTTGTTGGACGACAATACAAAATTCAACTATCTGAAAAAGAAAGGTATATAGATTTGTTGTTTTATCACTTAAAATTAAAATGCTATATTGTAATAGAATTAAAAACTGATGAATTTGAAGCAGAACATGCAGGGAAATTGGCATTGTATATTTCAGCAGTCGATAAAACATTAAAGAATGATAGTGATAATCCAACAATTGGATTAATTTTGTGTAAGAAAAGAGATAAAATCGAAGCCGAATATTTATTAGATGTTTTAAAACAACCTATTGGCATTGCAAAATATGAATTTAGTAAAGCTATTCCAAATCAATTAAAATCTGAATTGCCAAGCATTGAAGATATTGAAAATGAATTAAGTAGAAATAAAATCAATTAAGAGTTGGCTCTTTAATATTTAACTGTTAACATAATATATAAACTGATGAAAGTAATTAAAAACGAGCATAAAAATATTTGTCAATTCATTGTAAATAAAAAGCTTTACGATGCTTTTGATAGTTTATTAGAATTAATTAACTACTATCAAATTCCAAAATTTGAAAACGAAATAAATAATTATAAAGAAACATATAATTACCTACTCGAATATACATTTAAAGGCGTAAACGACCCACAAAGAGCAGAAATATATCGAAAATTACAAAAAAGTCTATTAGGGCTTAATGATAAAATTAAAGATATTATTACTATTGAAAATCCTAAAGATAATTTTCAGTTAGAAAAAAAATATTTTTACGACAGTCCAATTGCACATACTCACACTGTAACAAAGCATATTAACGAAATAATAAGTATAAGCACAGACTCAGAAAATGAAGAGCGAAAAGAAAACTTAAATAATTTATTTAAACACCTTTTGTATTCAAATGATTTTGTAGAAGAAGATGTTGATATTTTAAAAAAATACTCGCTAAATAAAAAATTATTTACTCACGAAAAATCATTAATTGTTAGTGCTATTACAATAAGTCTCTTGAATAATTTCTCGGAGAATAAATTTTATACTCTTCTTAATTTTTACGACACAAACGAGGAAAATTCTGCAAACAGAGCCTTTATAGGAATTGTTCTTGCATTTTATAAATATGATGATCGAATAAGTCTTTATAAAAAAATAATAAACAGAACCTCGAGTTTAAGCGATGATTCTAATACAAAAAAGTTTATTCGTGATATAATATTTCAGTTAATTAGAACAAAAGAAACAGATGAAATTTCTGAAAAATTAAAAAATGAAATTATTCCAGAAATGGCAAAACTTCAACCTAAAATTGAAGAAAAACTTGACCTTGATAATATTATTTCCGATAGTTTAATTGAAGACAAAAATCCTGAATGGGAAGAAGTGTTTGAAGGCTCGCCAGACTTGCTAAATAAAATGGAAGAAATGTCTAAACTTCAACTTGAAGGCTCAGATGTTTTTATGAGTGCATTTGCTATGCTTAAACATTTTCCGTTTTTTAATGAGTTATCAAATTGGTTTTTACCATTTTACAAAAACAACACAGATGCACTGTCGGCATTTGATAATAATGACGATAGTTTTGATGCGGATACATTTCTTACAGGACTACAAAACTCGTCGTATATGTGTAATTCCGATAAATATTCCTTTTGCATGAATATAAAAATGATGCCTGATGCTCAGAAAAAGATGATTGTTAATTTGTTTAAAATGGAAATTGAGGCAATGGGAGAGATAAGTAAAGAAGACGAAATACTTGATAAAAATGTTAAAGACAAACATATTTTTACTACATATATTCAAGATTTATATCGTTTTTTTAAACTTCACCCTTGGAAAAGTAGCTTCGACGATATTTTTGACTATAACCTTGATATAGAAAGTACAACTTTTTATAAAATTCTTATTAATGACGAAAAATTACTAAAAGATATTGCAGATTTCTATTTTGAAAAAAGTTATTGGAATAATGCAACAAAAACATATTTAGAATTAGAAAGTAAAGGAGAAAACTCTCGAAATATATTTGAAAAAACTGCATTTTCATTTCAAAAAATGAAAGATTATT
>JAOZLS010000314.1 GCA_029934705.1 Bacteroidales bacterium
TAGATATTCCTCAAAATGCCCCAGCACAAAGGCATAAACACTTAAACTCGGAATATACTTTCTTGAATTTTACAAATTTATCGGTATTACTCTTATTATTAGTTTTGGGTTTTATCATAAAGAATCATTATTTTTCAATAAAATTAAGCTTTGCCGAAACTGAGACTTTTGTAAAATTTTTCTTTTTTAATAAAAATACTCTTCGTGGTCCGCCACAATTTTTGTAAACACCTACAGTAAGAAATATTTCATAATATTTAGTATTTATCGTGCTTGATTTTGCATTGCTAAAATCATAAGTAAGCGTATAATAACGGGTTGCTATTTTGTAACTGTAGCTAAAATATGATATTTCTTAAATTATTTCTACATAAAACATTTACAAAAACATTTTAGATGAAGACATTAATTTCAATAATAATATTTACATTTTTAGCAACACAATTATTTTCTCAAGCATCACCAAAAAACGAGGTCAATGTTGCAGGCTTTGTTAAATCGGGCGATAATAATATACCTTTTGTTACCATAAGTATAAATGGAACAGCATTAGGCACAGTAAGTAATGAGCTTGGTTATTATAGTTTCTCAAATATTCCTGAAGGCGAATATATATTAGAAGCAAACGCTGTAGGTTATAGGACTTTAGAAAAGAAAATAACAATAACTAGAGATAATTCTGTTGAGTTAAATCTTGAACTTATTGAAGATCTTATTGGTTTAAATGAAGTAGTAGTTTCGTCGGATAGACAGGAGACTAAGCGAAAAGAGTCGTCAGTTATGATTAGCTCAATTAATTCGCAAGTTTTTGCAATTACTCAGTCAAAATCATTAGCCGATGGTTTAGATTTTTCGTCGGGAATGCGAACCGAAAATAATTGCCAAAATTGTGGTTTTACTCAAGTTAGAATGAATGGCTTAGAAGGACCATATTCGCAAATACTTGTAAATAGTCGTCCAATATTTAGTGGTTTAGCAGGAGTTTATGGTTTAGAGCTTTTTCCTGCAAATATGGTTGAGAGGGTAGAGGTAATAAAGGGTGGAGGCTCGGCTCTTTTTGGTGGAAATGCAATTGCTGGAACTATAAATATAATTACAAAAGAGCCAAAGCATAATAGTTTTTCTATTAGTAGTCATCTTGTAGCAATAGGAGTGGGGCATGAACATTCTTCAGAAATTGCTTACGATAAATTATTAAATTTTGATGCTTCCTTAGTAAATAAAAATAGTAAAAGTGGGATTTCGATATACGGAACTTTACGAAATGCAGATCCTTTTGATGAAAACTCAGACAGCTTTTCGGAAGAGGTTTTAATAAAAAATCAAACAGTTGGTTTCAATACATATTATAAACCATCAAAACGAACTAAATTATCACTAAATTTATACAATATTCATGAATTTAGAAGAGGTGGAAACATGTTTGAATATCTTCCTCACGAAACTGATATTACCGAGCAAGTAGAGCATGATATTTTAGGTGCAAGTTTATCGTTCGATTTATATTCAGCAAAATATAATAGTTTAGCACTTTATACATCATTACAAACAGTTGATAGAAATAGCTACTATGGCTCAAATAAAAACCCTGACGGTTATGGTGTTACAGGCGACGAAACTTCATCGTCGGGTTTAGTTTATACTGCGAATTTTGATGTTATAACTAAATCGAAATTTATTACAGGTTTAGATTTTTTCTATAACCATTTAGAAGACGTTAAATTAGGTTCTAATGGTAACGAAAATGCTGTTATCTCTAATCAATCGGTAAAAACTCTAGGTTCATTTGTACAATACGAAATGAATTTTGATATAATTACATTGTCGGGAGGCTTGCGTTTTGATAATTATACAATACATGATGTTAGTAATGAGCTACCAGCAATCTCAAATATGGTAGCATCGCCTCGTGCTAATGTTTTGGTTAATTTTAATGATAATTTACAATTTCGTTCAAGTTTTGCATCAGGTTATAGAGCTCCACAAATTTTTGACGAAGATTTACATATTGAAACATCTGGAGCAAGACGAATAACTCATGTAAACTCGCCAGACCTAACGCAAGAAACATCTTATAGTTATAATGCATCTTTTGCATATTCAAATATTTTTGGTTCAAGTAATCCTGTTCAGTCAGAGTTTATTGTTGAAGGGTTTTATACAAGACTTATAAACCCGTTTGCAAATGAATATTCACCTATGGATGAGTTTGGTAATATTGAATATGTAAGAGTAAATTCTGAGGATGATGCTTATGTTTTTGGAGCAAATTTTGAAGCAAATGTTGCATTGTCTAAAAAGATATTAATACAAGCAGGTTATACATATCAAAAAAGTGAGTATGAAGTAGCTCAACAATGGGGCGAAGAAGATAGTAATGTGTCAAAAAGTTTTATTCGAACACCAAATTCTTATGGTTTCTTAGTTTCTAATATTAAATTTACAAAGAAATTTGAAACATCAATAACAGGAACATATACAGGCTCAATGCTTATTCCACACTTTGGTTTAAATGCTGAAACAGATGTTGCCGAAGAAATATATGCACTAGAAAATGGACATGTTATTGCTGGTGAGCAACTAGAGGCTTCAGAATCATTTTTAGATATGGGAATTAATTTTTCTTATAGTGTTGATATTCAAAAATTATATTTTGTTAAATTTTCGGCAGGAGTAAAAAATATTTTTAATCAAACACAAAAGACACACGATAGAGGTATATTCCGTGATGCAGGCTATATTTATGGACCATGCACACCACGAACTCTAACTTTTGGTATCGAAATTTATAGTAAAATGTAAGGGGTTATACAATTATTTAATGGTACAAATGGTTCAATAAAATATTTAAGTTATGCGTGGCACGGTTAAGTTTATTAATTATATAAAACTCGAAAATAGTTAGTATTTAATATAATAGCCGTGCCACGCTTTTATACTCTTTTCAAAATTTCAAGTGAAAACACCTGAAATAGGCAAAATAACATCGCCATTTTAAACTAAAGCTAAGATAAAACATAGCAAGCTTATTGTCAATTAATTGAAAAGTTGCTATGCACCTATTTTTAAGAAATTATTACTTTTCGAAGTAGTCACATTCTCGAATATATTTTATACACCTTCTGCTTTTTAAAAGATGAACAAGTTATCTACGTTTTTTACTAATTCTTCGCCTAGGTTTTCTTTTAAAAGAAGGTGAACCAGAATTTTCTTGCTGATTTTTTTCGCTTTTTTCATGAAATGCACCTTTTGAATCTTTAAAAGAAGTTCTTTTTACATGGTCTTTTAAAATTATTTTTTCTTTTTCAAATTCTAATAATGAGTTAGAAACATCAACACCTTCAGGAATTTCTATTTCTTCTATTTCCTTATTCATTAGTACTTCAATAGCCACCATAAATTCTTCTTCCAGCTCGCTAACAAATGTAATGGCAATACCATCTTTGTCGGCACGACCTGTTCTACCAATTCTGTGTAAATAATCGCCTGGAGTTTCTGGTGTATCAAAATTTATTACATGCGTAACATCCGAAATGTCAAGTCCTCTAGCTGCAATATCAGTTGCCGAAAGCATTCTAAATGTTCCGTCAATAAATTTATTTAGTGTGTTAATTCTATTATTTTGTGCCTTATTTGAGTGTATTACACCAATTTCATTGGGGAAATGAGTACCTATTTCCTTAAAAACTCTATCGGCAGATTTTTTGTTTCCTGCAAAAATCAAAACTTTTTTAAATATTTCTTTTTGAGAAAGAAAGTGTTTTAATAAATTTATTTTAGTTTTAAAATTCGGAGTTTTGTAAACATGTTGAGTGATTTTTTCAAGAGGAGTACCATGTTCAGCAACTTTTATTTTTTTAGGATTTAAAAAATAATCTTCAATAAAAGTTTCCACATCTTCGGTTAATGTTGCCGAAAACATTAGGTTTTGCCTTTTTTTAGGTAAATTCTCCATTATATTAACAAGTTGAAGTCTAAAACCTAAGTTCATCATTTCGTCAACCTCATCAATAACAAGACTTTGTATAGATTTAAGCCTAAGCATACCAAGCATAACTATATCCATAAGTCGCCCAGGTGTAGCTACAACTACGTCCAAGCCTCTATATGTCATCTTTTTTTGAGTGTTTATATTTGTTCCACCATAAACAGCACCAACACGAAGTGTAATGTATTTTGAAAGTTTTTCAATTTCTTGTTTCACCTGTATAGTGAGCTCACGTGTAGGAACAACAATTAAAATTCGAGGATGTTTTTGTTCCGAGAATTTAAGTTTTCGCAAAAGAGGTAATAAATAGGCAAAAGTTTTACCTGTTCCTGTTTGTGCAAGTCCTACTACATCGGCTCCCGACATAATTACGGGAAAAGCATTTTCTTGTATAGGTGTTGGCGAAAAATACTCCATGTCGTTTAAGGCATTTATAAGCGGAGTATTCAAATTTAGATTTTCAAAATTCACTATTATTTTTTTTAATTAGGGTGCAAAGTTAGCCCTAAATTTTGTATTAAAAAAATTATGTCAAATTGGCAGGAAATATTTAAGGGGATTTGGATGAAAGTTACTCAAATTAAAGCTTTTTTCTAAATAAAAAAAATAGAATAGCGATTATTATTTATAATGAAATTATCAATTATTAATTATTGTTTTTTGGTAATCGGTTAGTGTGTAAAATAGTTTTTTGTACACAATGTCTGGATAGTGTTTTTGCATTTTGGTTATAAAATTTGCAAGACCTTTACGAATCGCTTTTTTTAACTTTTTTGTTTTAAAGCAGACTTTTAATGAGTTGTCGCTAATACAAATTTTGTTGTTTTTAATGCTCATAGTAAAGGTTTTACCATTGTCTTCGCCAATCCACATTGCTTTTTCAGAAGTGTTTTTTTCGAGATAAGAAATATTTTCAATAAACTTATCTAAAGTTAAAAATACCATGCACAAATCGGCTTTAAAGAAATTTACTCGCATTTCTTTAGTTTCAAATTCGAACCATCCCAAAGAATATTCAAAATACTCGGTATCGTTTATATTTTGAATAAAATCGGGAATAATAATTTTAAATTTCAATATTA
>JAOZLS010000315.1 GCA_029934705.1 Bacteroidales bacterium
TTAGTAAACTTTGATAGCATCAAAGTTACATTTAACAACGCAAGTTCCACAGTTTATACAGGCGTCTTGTCTTATAAAATGAATTTCTTTTTTTGTTCCGTCAATAGCATTTGTTGGACAATTTATTGCACAAAGTGTACAGCCAGTACATTTTTCTGGTATAACTTCGTAAGTAAGAAGTTTTGTACAATTTCCTGCCGGACATTTTTTGTCTTTTATATGTGCTTCGTACTCGTGTCTAAAATACTTAATAGTTGTAAGTACTGGGTTTGGTGCTGTTTGACCTAATCCGCACAGCGACGCATCTTTTATTTGATAAGACAATTCTTCGAGTTTTTCTATATCACCTTCTACGCCTTCGCCTTCGGTAATTCTTGTAAGAATTTCTAACATTCGTTTTGTACCAACTCTACAGAAAGTACATTTTCCGCAGGATTCTTTTTGGGTAAAATCTAGGAAGAACCTTGCCATATCAACCATACAAGTTGATTCGTCCATAACAACCATGCCTCCAGAGCCCATAATTGCACCAGTTGCATTTACCGAGTCATAATCTACAATAGTATTATCGAGATTTGCAGGAATACATCCACCAGATGGACCTCCAAGCTGAACCGCTTTAAATTTTTTGTTATCTTGAATACCTCCACCAAGTTTAAAAACGATGTCGTGAATTGTCATTCCCATTGGGACTTCGACTAAACCACCTCTTTTAATTTTACCCGTAAGAGCAAAAACTTTTGTTCCTTTACTTTTTTCGGTACCATATTTTGCATATTCTTTAGCACCATTTTCAATTATCCAAGGTATATTTGAGAAAGTTTCGACATTATTAATATTTGTAGGCTTTTTCCATAGACCTGATGCAGCAGGAAATGGTGGTCTTTTTCTGGGCATTCCTCTTTCACCTTCGACTGATGCAATAAGAGCAGTTTCTTCGCCACAAACAAAAGCACCAGCACCTTCTTTTACATAAATATTAAGGTTGAAGTTTTCAATTCCCAAAATATTTTTCCCTAAATATCCTTTTTCTCTGGCTTGAGCAAGAGCAATATTTAAGCGTTTAATTGCAAGAGGATACTCGGCACGACAGTAGATAACGCCTTCGTTAGCTCCCATTGTGTATGCACCAATAATCATTCCTTCGATTACAGCATGCGGGTCGCCTTCGAGAATTGAGCGATCCATAAATGCACCAGGGTCGCCCTCGTCGGCATTACAAATTATATATTTTTCTTCATTTTCGCTTTCTTTTGCAAATTTCCATTTTAAACCAGTAGGAAATCCTCCGCCTCCACGACCTCTAAGCCCTGAGTCTAAAATTTCTTTGATTATACCAAGTTCATCAATTTCTTTATTGGCAATTTTTCGTAACGCGACATATCCATGGTCATTTTCGTATTCCTCAATTACTTCAGGATTAATAAAACCGCAATGCCTAAGAGCAATTTTTACTTGATTATCGGTAAAAACACTATCTTCGGTTTTAAACTCCTCTGTTTTAACAACATATTCTTTAATAGGAGCATGATTTTTTTGATGATGCTGAATTAATTTTTCGGCTAACTCTTCGTCAACACCACCGTATAAATATGAGTGTGTTCCATCAATTATTTCGACTAATGGCTCACGGTAACACATACCTATGCAGCTTGTTTTATCTAATTCAACTTGATATTTATCTTGTAGTAATGATATTTTGTCGAAAACTTTTCCAGCTCCGGCAGCAATACCGCAACTTCCAAGTCCTACTATAACTTTTAATTTTTCCATTTTTTAAATAATAATAATTTACAACTAAAATGTAAGTTTAACTATTTATTAGCTCTTTCGCTTTTTTTGATTTCTCTAAGTATTTTAACAGTTTTTTTACCGTCAAGTTTACCGTAAGTTTCATCGCCAATCATCATAACTGGAGCTAGAGAGCAACATCCAAGGCAGGCAACAGATTCAAGAGTAAACAATCCATCTTTTGTTGTTTCGCCATCGTTAACTTTAAGAGCTTCTTGCAAGGCAACAGTAAGTGCGGTTGCATTTTGAACATGGCAAGCTGTACCGTGGCAAACTTTTATTATATGTTTTCCTACAGGCTTTAACCTAAATTGTGCATAAAAGGTAGCAACACCGTACATTGTACTTAATTTATGTCCTGTTTCTGCAGAAATTTTAGTAAATGCGTCTTCAGGTATAAATCCAAAAAGTTCTTGTGTTTTTTGAAGTAAAGGTATTAAGTTTCCTTTTTTTCCTTTATATTTAAGTAATATTTCATCCAGCAAGTTTAAATCTACTGGTTTATCTTCGTCAAGTTCTAATTGAGCTTGTGGTTGAATTCGTTTTATTCTCATTGATATAAAACTTTTTAAATTATTTAATAAAAAATACGCTCAAAATTAAGAAATTTGAATAAATAAAATATGTTATATAGTACATCTGACTTATTTTTAATGATTCTAAATACTCTGTTTTTATAATATGCTAATATTTAATACTATGGATATGTCAATTAAAAAAGTTACCATTATAATTCTTCAAGTTTTATTTTTTCTTAATGTTTTTTCGCAAGAAAGTGAGCCTGAAAACCAAAAAATTACGGTTAATAGTTTTTATGTAGAAAATACTAGTTCAAATTATAATAAATCGGGAATAACTCTAAAATTTAAAGTAAAATTTAGTGAACCAATTAAAGATTATTTTAAATACCCGTATTATATGCAAGTTAAATTAGAAATGGAAAATGGGGAGATTATTTATGTAAATGAAACTCCGAAAAAAATATTTGCAAAGCCTAGTTTCAATAATACACAAGTAGCTGAAATAAACCAGATTACTGTACAAATACCATATTCAGAAATAGACATTTTGAATGGTAAGCATTATGTAAATTTAGAGCTTAATTTTAGTAGCGATTATAAAGATTATGGTAATATATTCTCAAAGAGACTTCTAATAAACAAGCCTTATTTATTTGATTATGAGGAACAAACATTTACAACTTCATATATTAGAGTTTCAACAGATAAAATTTATAAGCAACTAAAAGGAATAAATATTTTGTTTAATAATAGTCTTAAATTTTTAAATTATGAAACAAAAAACATTGATAAGAACCCAACTTTAGGAGACTATTATATTAAAACAAAATTGTTTTTAATGCCTAATAAAGAGCCAATTGACTTTTTTGGAGACTTTGAAATAGTGTATAAATTAACAGCAAACAAAAAGGATAAACGGATAAATATTCATATTCCGTATAACAAAATTAACCTTGCAAAAGGAGAACATAAAATTTTAATAGAAGTTAGTGCTACTGATTTATTGGGTAATATTGAATTTGGGAAATTACTTGAAAAAAAGCTGAATTACATTCAACCTAAAATATATAATTTAAAAGTAACAATGAATTTAATGGAGGTTAATTATTCTACGGATTATGATGTTAAATCGGCTTTTGGTCGTGCATTTTCAAAATCGACTTCAAATAAAGGCAAAGGTTATCCCGATGTTTACTGGGGGGTTAAAGCTGGCGAATATATTAAATATACATCTGCAGCAAATAAAAATTCGTTTATAGTTTATTCTGGGCAAACAAACTTTTACGTTACCGACACCGACCCTTTATTTTTGATTTGCAACGACAGGGATAATACAAGTTTTGACGATTTTATTGGAAAATACAAGATAAGAAACACAAAGGGTGATTTTTCGAAAAAATACAGAAATATTAAATTCAACAATGTGAAAAAAGCTGATTTTGTTGTTTCAAAAATTGAGTTGCCATATTTAATTTCCAAAGGAATAAGTCTATCCCAGACAAAACACAAGGGAATAAGCGGTGTGAGAGCATCTCTTAATTTTGCGAGTTCAACTCTTCAAAATGAAGAATATATTAATGTGTTTCCGTACGAAATTAATGATGGCAAAAGTTTTATAATTAGCGATTTTGTTAACTTGAAAAATGCTGGGAAAGCTCTTGAAAATTATGGGGATAATGGAAAAATAGAAATTTTTATTCCATATTTTGCATTGAATAATAATTCATTTTTAGGTTTTGAACTTAAACTTGGAGTACTGAATACTAAATTGGCTAAAATATTATATAAAAATGCTGTAGAAATCCCTAAAGTTAATGATGTAAGCCTAAGTACAAGCAAAATTATTGAAACTAAAAAGGAAAACATACATGGTATTGAGTTATTATTAAGTAGAGAAATTCCTGAATATTATTTAAAGACAGAGGATAAATTATTATCAAAAATTAGAATTGTGTCAAAAGGGAAACCGATTATTGATACTTCGCTTATTATAGATAAGTTTAATTCTTATAGTTCTAAAATATTTATACCTTATTATAAAACTATAAATTCGGATTTTAAAATTACGGAAACAGTTACTATTGGTAGCCAAAACTTTATTATAGGGGAAAGTTCATTAAACCAACACTTTGAATTTAAAAAAAGTGATAACATTAGTGTTAATTCAATTTTTATTCAATTTAAAGATTTGGAAACCTATAAAAATATTATTGTAGGATTAAAATACGATAATAAATTTATATACAAAAGTGATTTAATTAAGGTTGAAAAGAGTACTAATATTATTGCCAACTTACAAAATTTTAAAGCTTATAAAGACGATGAAATTAGTATAATTATTTTTTCTGAAAGAAATATAGAAATTTATTCAAAACGAATAGACATTAGTGATTTACTAACTAAAAAGAAAGTAAAATTAAAAGGTAATGGGTTTATAAAAAAGGTGATTTTTGATTAGTGTTTTTTATTGTTTACTGTAGCCCTAAAAGGAATAGTCGCCAACTAAGAGTAATACCAACGGTGAGAAATATAGATAATTATAAATAATGTAAATTTGATTACGCACCGTTGGTGCTTAGCTTGAGGGCTATGCCATAAAAGGAGGATTTAAGATTTTGCCTCTATCAGGTATTTTCACCTGATAGTATTAACATTCAGCATTTGGTAGATAGTATAAACACCTGCTACATGCAAAGATTTAATTAGTGTCCGTCTATAAAGTCTCTAAATATTCTGATTATTGTCATTTCGA
>JAOZLS010000316.1 GCA_029934705.1 Bacteroidales bacterium
TTATAATTTTTTCAGTTTTGGCTACACTTGAATTTAGATTTGTAGAGTAGGCTGAATTATTTTCTTTTTGCGAATTATCTTCTTCCTTATCAGATTTTACATTTGTTGGTTCTTTTATTTTTTCTTTCTTCTTCTCTTTTTCTATTTTTTGAGATTTTTGTTCCTCCTCAAATATTTTAGACTGTTTATCTTCCTGATTTTTATACATTTGACCTCTTCCAAAAAGAAGCCATTCAGAATTTAAAGTACTAAAAGAAGTTAGTATTTTTTGAACAACTTCAAGACTAGGGTTGTTTCTTCCAGATAATATATGTGAAACACTTGACCTTTGTACACTAATTATGTCAGCAAACTTTGTTGAAGTCAGTTGCTCATTGTCAATTATTTTTCGTATTCTTTCTCTCATAATATTTGTGTTTAGGGGTGTAAACAAATATTTTTAATATAAAAAATAGTTCTTTATTACAATTGTAAGCTCAATATTTATCAATTATTCGATATTTACAATTGTAAATGCGATGATATTAGCTTTATAATAACGTTATAATAAGAACTATAGCTGTTTATAGCCTTTTAAAGTATTGAGTATTGTAAAAATAGGGTATTATACACTTACTTTAAACATAATATAAAATTACATAAATAATTAGTAATCAACAAATATTAGCCATTATATATTTCCGATATTTATTAACAAAAGTAATACTTATTAACAATTATTGTTTGGTTACAGATGTAACAGGCTTTGAGTTTTCTCTTCTGTTACATTTGTATATAGACTGTTGTTATTTTTTGTTATGTAACAATTTTTCATATTTTAAAAATATTGAATTTTAATATCCTTTTTTATAATTTTGTAATATAGTATGTATCCTAATTTGTATCTCAAATATTATTTATCTTCAGATAAAGTAGGAGTCATTTCATTATACTTTAATTTTATTTAATAACACTATAGAGGCTATTTAGGCTTATATTTACCCTTTATATAGCAAATTCAAAAGGACTGGTTTCTAGTGCTTTATACTTAATATTTTGCCCTATTTACACTGATACTCCTTATTACACTAATTATATTTGAATATAAACTTTAATAGACCGATATAACAGCTTGAAATATAGATAAATATAATGTTTACAAACTTGTTATACTTTTTCTATTAATTCAGGTTACATATAGTTTTGAAATATTTAGGTTTCTTTTAAATAATTTCGCAATCTTTATTATTTGGGCTTGGTTTATTTATATTTAAGTTAGAAATTTGGTTTTAGTTATTAATAATGCAATTTTCAATAGTTATTCTGGAAAACTAGGTATTTACAATGTTGAATTTAATTATTTATACTTAAAGTTTATGTAATGAGAACTGTTTTATGGCTTAACTAAAATTTAGGCATCTTTTATACATAATATTCTAATAAAATGAATTTTAACTAAAATAGTTTCTTAGTAAAGCCTTTAATCTATTTAAATCACTAGAGTATAGGTGATAAGTAAATACCAATTAATTATACATGTAATTCTGTAGTTATATACTTTGTCCAAATTTATATTACGCTTATGAACTCATTCTAAAAGTCAATTTATCACAAAGTACGCTAGGAGCGTGGGTAAGCTCCAGTTTTTCATATTTAAAACTATAATAATGAAAATCTAAGGACAAAAGATATTTTAAAATAAGAAAAGTTCTTCTTTTCCGAATAGATTCAACTATTATGAATTAATTTATAACTGATAATTACAATTTGCTGTAATACGTGCTATTGCGAGTTGGAGGCATATATTTTAAAATATCACTTTTAATAATTATATAAATACAATTATTAAAATAAATTAGTGACTGATACACAGGACTTAAGATGCTTTACTACACTGTTCACAAATGTAAACAGTGTTACATTTGTGAACAGCGTTTTCTTTGTTTCTCTTTTTGCTTTTCTTGTAGTTTGTCTTTATTGTCATTTTTTGCGTTTACTTTGTAATCGTTCCTTAGTTTATATTTATTAAGGACTCGTATAGTAATGAAAACATTACAATAGTTAATCCACTGAATATTAAGGTATTGTAGAGTCTATTATTCTAAGAGAATTACTAGTGTTATCTTGTATTCTGTAATTGTCTGATATATAGGATGTTGTTGTATATTATGCTATAGAGTTAAGTCCTTGAGTTTTCCATATTGCAATTATTTTTTTTAGTTGCCAGCAGTACTCCTTATTTGTTTATATTTATCTACCTGCTTTATAACCCGGAAAGCATTGTTATTACTTACGGATTGATTTGTTTTGCAGCCCCCATAATTATGTGTATGTTACCCGAAGTCTATTATGAAGAAACACACAAGTCTATTATTAATCAACACGCAGTTTCCTTTATTTCTCAATTATTCTTTTATTGTGAACCGTATTACACTTTTATATTATTAATTTAGGCATAGTAATATTTTAATTGATTTATAATCAGTTCTTTATCTTAATCTGTTTCTTTGCTTGACATATTTAAGTCGCTGAATGACATGTTGTTATATAGTTTGGTGTTTTTATTTTATAAATTATTTAAGGTTAAGTTTATTGATATAAATATTTAACAAGAGGTTTAGATAACGATTTTGATATACATAAATATTCCTATTATAAGAATTCTTTATCTCAAAGAAATTTTTATAATAATTGATATATATACTACTCTAATAATTATTCCTAAAAACAGTAAACATTAAAAAATAATATAATAATTATAAATATTACATAATAATATAAGAATGCTTATGTAAAATGTACTTGATATAAGTGTTCGCTTGAATTTTTGAGTTTTTTTTTAATAATTTCTTTTTTATACTTTAGTATTAGAAATTACAGACTTACTTTACAAAAAGGATTATAAATATTACATACTAAATTATATTTATTTTTTTCATGTTAAAATACGTTCCATTTATCAAAGATTAAATTTTATTAATCTTTTTTAGACTATATTTGTTAAGACTACGTTTTTAGTACGATTTTTGTATAGTATTATTATATATTTATAATTAATTATGATAAAGAGAACTCTTTTTTTTACAATAATTTTAATTTTTGCCTTTGCTGGTAATACTTATGCTCAGTGTAAAGATGATTCAGGTGTTTTTAAATGTGCTACATTGTTGAGTGACAGTGTTGTGTATTTGAATGACTTCACTATAAGTAAAAAGATAAAATCAAATGAAGATAATGGTCAAATATGGCAAATATATCTTATAAAAGGTAATAAATATAGGTTTGCATTGTGTTGCTACCAAGGTTTAGACAACGTTATTATGAAGTTGTATAATATAGAGAGTCCTGAGGCAAATCCCATTAATAGTACAGATCAAGGAGGTGCTGATAAGCCGACTTTTAATTTTACCTGTGAAAAATCTGATGTATATTATGTTTCAATAAGGTTTAAACCTGGATTTACTCTTGGTGAAAAGCTTTGTGCTATTGGTTTACTTGGATATGCAGGTAAAGTAAAATAGATTCGATTTAAATTCTAAATTTTGCTACTTATTATTCATAACTGGTTAGTAGCCAGCAATTAATTTCATTGTTTAGATACTTCTATTTTATAGTGCATTTTGATATTCAATTGGTATAACTTCTGGTTCTTTTCAAGGGAAATTATTGGTATATAACTTTATTATTTTGAATTTATTTTCACATAAAGATATTCAAAGCAAACTTGTTGGTATAGAGTTGTATACAAGAGATATGTGTCGATAATATTGTAATTTAGTTTAGTCTTTTCTCATTTATAGCTATTATTACCAATGTATAATATTTCAACCAAAAATTTTCTTAAAAGAGATTATGATTTTAATAGCTCATTAAATATTTCTTCTGTAAATATAAATATGTATCAATTTGCGCTCTGTTTGCAGCCTTTCCTGTTTTAGCTATTTTTGGTATATTGCATATATTTTTATCTAGGAATACAGCTTTAGTATTGTCTGCTAGCTGAATTTGCAGGATATCAATAATTTCTTCAATTAGCCTTTTATCATAAATAGGAACTGCAATTTCTACTCTTCTATGTAAGTTTCTATTCATTATATCAGCAGTTGATATATATACCTCCCAGTTTCCATCGTTATAAAATGCAAATATTCTTGAATGTTCTAAAAATCTATCAACAATTCTTGTAACTTTTATATTTTTACTAAATGCCATATTTGGTCTTAGGCAACATATACCTCTTACTATTAGGTCTATTTCAACATCTTTTAGGCTTGCATTATATAAACTATCAATAATATTTCGTTCTTCTAGGCTGTTCATTTTTAAAATCATATATGCCTTTTTTCCTTCTTTTTTGTTTTTAATTTCACGTTGTATTTTGTTTTTCAGGGCAGTAGTAAGATTAAATCTAGGCACTAATATGTGTTTAAAATTAAAGTTTTCAATTGGTGTTTCTAAATAAATAAATAGTTTTTCAATTTCTTTTATAATTTTACGGTTGCTTGTGAAAAAGCCTTCGTCTGAATAGATTTTAGCTGTTTTCTCATTAAAATTACCAGTACTCATAAATGCATAGCCTTTACGAGTGTCTTTTTTAGAAGAAGATTTTTTGATAACTAAAGCTACTTTTGCATGCACTTTTAGCCCTGGAATGCTTGCTATAACATTAATTCCAGCGTCTTTCATTTGTTGAGCAAACTTTATATTAGTTTCTTCGTCAAACCGTGCTTTTAGTTCAATAAATACAGTTACTTTTTTCCCGTTTCGTGCGGCAGTAATTAGTGCATTAACAATTGCTGAGTTTGTAGCAACTCTGTATTGAGTTGTTTTTATTTCATCAACTTTAGGATCTAATGCTGCTTGTGTAAAAAATTGCAATACATAATCGTAAGTGTGATACGGGAAATGTAATAAAATATCATTTTTTCCAATTGCTTGTAATATTGAATTGTATTTTTCAAGAACTGGATGGTTTAATTGTTTTATATTTTTAATTTCATACTTATGCTTATAGGGGTTTTGAAAATCGAAAAAATCTTTAAAATTTAG
>JAOZLS010000317.1 GCA_029934705.1 Bacteroidales bacterium
TAAATGTATGAAAATTTGTTATTTCTTGAGTAAAAGGAATAATTGCAACCTGAAAGGTTGTATCTTTTGAATTTACAACAGTAAGACTTACTCCATTTACTGAAACAGAGCCTTTTTCAACAGTAATATCTCCGGCAGTATTCATTTCATGTTCAAAGGTGTAATACCAGCTTCCATCTGCTTCTTCAACTTTTGTGCAAACGGCTGTTTGATCTACATGCCCTTGAACTATGTGCCCATCTAGTAAACTATCGGGTTTCATACTTCTTTCAAGGTTTACTTTGTCGCTAAGTTTAAGTAATCCTAAGTTTGATTTGATTAGAGTTTCTTTTATTGCTGTAACAGTATATGTATCATCTGTAAGATCTACAACTGTTAGACAGACTCCATTGTGCGATATACTTTGGTCTATTTTTAAATCACTAACAAATGAGCATGTAAGAGTAAAATGAACATTTTCTTGTTCTTTACGAATTGCTTTTACAATTCCTATTTCTTCAACTATTCCTGAAAACATTTTTTTAGTTTTTTTTGTTATTTTGGACAAAAATATAAAATCAATTTTAATTTAACCTATATTATTGACAAATAATTTAAGTTGAAGGTTAAAATTAAAGAGAACTCTCTAAACCAGCGAAGTAAAAATTATATTTTTTATTCTGAATCAACTTTGTTTAACTATTTTTTTTGTAAACGTTCTATTATCTACTTTAAATTGTATAAAATAAATACCCGAAGGTAGTCCTCTTAAATTAAAATTAAACACGTATTTATAATCTGTATATTCGTCATATTCAGCAACTTTTGCTCCGTTAACATTTATAATAGTAACTTTGTTTGGTTTAATTTTTTCAAGAAAAGTCAGAGTTACATCAACTTTTACTGGGTTTGGCGAAATAGTGCATATTTCTCTATTATCAAACGAATCTACATGCAAAACAACAGATCCTGCTGAAATAATATCTTTTTCTGGGTCAAATATTACTTCTACAATATCAAAATCTATTTGCTTTATATATTCTTGCTCATTATATGTATTTTCAAATATTATTGTAGTGTCTTTTGTTACTCCTTTAAAAAGTATTGGTACATCCATTTCAAAAAAGTTTACAGAATAATGTGATTGACTTTGGTTTATTGTTAAATTTAACATTCCCTCACTATTTTGATCATAAATAATTGAGTATATTGGATATCCCTGTCCATAGTACCAATCATCTAAAAATTCATCTAAAGGCATAAATGCAGATTGTTCTAGGTGACGTTGTAAATCAATTGTTGTTACATATCCATTTTTAATTTCGGGGTCGTTTAAATAATTTTGAACACCAGTGAAGAATGCGTCATCTCCTATTTTTTTTCTTAACATGTGCAATACCATAGATCCTTTTGCATAACTTAAACGTCCGTTAAAAATTCTACTTACATTGGTGGTATCTGTACAAAAAACGGAGCCTGTATCTACTTGTGTAATATAACTTATTTGTGTTTGCTTCCACTTTGTAAAATTCTCAAAAATTACTGTATCAAGCCCATGTTCTACAGTCATTCCATCTAAATAAGTAGCAAAACCTTCATTTAGCCAAATATCAGACCAAGTTCCACATGTTACATAATTGCCAAACCACTGGTGTGCTAACTCGTGTGCCATTAAATGAAATGAAAAATTCACCATAAAACTCATTGTTTGATGCTCCATTCCTCCGCCCCACTTAAACTGAGCGTGTCCATATTTTTCATCTTTATACGGATAAGGAATAAATAAGTTACTGTATAATTTTATAACATTTAGCACATTTGGAGTGTTCTCTTGAGCATAATCCAACGATTCGGGAAAAACATAGTTTAATACTTCAACTTGTTCTCCAGAAGTTAATGTTATATAATCGGAATAACTTGAATAATTAGTAACAGCTACTGCAATTAAATATGTTGCTATTGGATGAAGGTGTTTCCAATGTGCAGTTCTGTAACCTTCATGTACTATTTCTTCTACCAACAAACCATTGCTAGCTGTTTTATATTCTTCGGGTGTTATTACAAAAACATCAATTGAATCAATTTTATCAGTAAGACTTTGTTTACATGGCCACCAATCTCTTGCTCCATAAGGTTCAGACAAAGTCCATATTATAGGAGTTTCATCATGTTCTGTTTGAACAAAAGAGCCAAATCCATTTTGTGCAGGCTCACCTTTATAATATACTGATATTGAATCTAAATTTCCTAATGGAATATTATTAGGCAATGTAATTAAAAGCTCGTTATTCACTTTAGAATATACTAAGCTTTGATTATGATAAACAATTGAATCAACAAGTAAACTGTCCGAAAAATCAAATGCGATTTGTCCAAAATCGGCTGTTTTTACTTCAAAATGGGTTGTTACTTTTCCAAGTATATAAAAAAAGGTCGGATTAATCTCAAGTTCTAATCGATGATATTTAATATCATAGCCAAAAAGAGAGTTTGTTGTATATTTTTGTGTGTTCTCCCCTACTGTTTTTTTGTAGTTTAAAATTTTATTCTTAGAATCGATTAAAATTGTTTTATCTTGTGCGAAACTTAATAGATTAACGCCTAGCATAAATAATGCTAGAAACTTTAATGGTTTTTGTTTAATTTTCATTGCTTGGTGGTTTTAGGATTATAATTACATAAATAGTTTAATTAACAGTTATAGCTTCAAAATTTTCAACTTTTTAATATAAATAAAAACTAAATTTAGATAAATTTGTGATTAAATGAAAAATATTGACGAGAAATTTATAAATTTTATTAAAAAGCACCATGTATTAACACTTGCAACAAGTGTTAACGATATACCATATTGTGCAAATTGCTTTTATGCATATTCAAAAAAAGATAATGTATTTATTTTTACTTCGGATAACGACACAAAACATATTAATGATGTAAGAAAAAACAGTAATGTTGCTGCATCTATAGTTTTAGAGACAAATATTGTAGGAAAAATAAGAGGATTACAAATTAATGGTATTATGTATGAGCCAGAAGGCGAACTTTTAAAAAGTGTAAATAGAAAATATATGCTAAAATACCCTTTTGCTAAATTAATGAAGACAAAATTATGGGTTCTTAAACCTGACTTTATAAAACTAACAGACAATAGGTTAGGCTTTGGAACAAAATTAAAATGGCATACAGAAGAGACGAAGGTAGATAAAATTTAAAAAAATGCTATTTTATTAAAAAAATTTATTTATTTTTGCAGTCTGGAAAACTGGTCGCGTAGCCAAGTGGTTAGGCAGCGGTCTGCAAAACCGTCTACAGCGGTTCGAATCCGCTCGCGACCTCTGAGTATCAAGTAGTTATGCAAGTAAATCTTGCATAACTCTTGACTTTAAAGGTTTTAAGTTTCAAAGTCTTTTATCCTTGAAAGTCATTTTTTCATAGTTTTCGGTTAAATGTTTACCAATGGTTTACCATAACATTTATCGAAATATGAAACCTACAATAAAAATATTTTTACGAGCTGACAATATAAATCTTGACGGCACTAGAAGTGTATATCTTCGTTTTACAGTAAACAGAAAAATTAAAAATTTTTCATTACAGATAACAACACTACCTAAGTTTTGGAATATTGTAAAATGTGAAATTAAAAACGGGGACATTGAGCATTTGCGTAAAAATAAATATATCCGAAAACACAAAAACAAAGCTGAAAATATAATTGACAAATATTTTTTTGATGAAAAATTTTTATCAATTGAAGAATTTGAACGAGCTTTTAAAAACAACAATTTTAATAATAAATCATTTTACGACTTTATAGAAAGTGAAATGAAAACACTTGATATTTCGGAAGGAACACGAAAGAATTATATAAAACAAATTTCAAAATTAAAATCTTTTCGTAAAGAATTATATTTTCCTGAAATTAATGTTAAGTTTTTAAATGATTATGATTATTTTTTAAAAACCAAAAGGGAAAAACCAAACAATGACAATACTCGCAAAGCATCAATGAATTTTATAAGGCAAGTTATAAATAAAGCTAGAAAACAAGACATAACAGACATTGAACCATTTTTAAATTATACAATAGGAACAATAAAAGGAGACAAAGAAAGCCTAACTAAAGCAGAGTTGGATCAACTGGAACTTTTATTGAATAAAGATGTATTAGTACACAATGAAAAAGCTGTTTTAGAATATTTTTTATTTGACTGTTACACTGGTTTGCGAATTTCAGACCTTACAGCAATTAAATACAGTAACATTGAGAAATACACCACGGACGGCAAGGAATATAATTTTTTGGTGTTTAAATCGGTAAAAACAGGAAAATTAACAGAAGTGCCTTTAATGCCTTTTTCTGAAAAATTTATAAAGCCAAACAACTTGCCTAATCAAAATATATTTAAAGTACAAACAGGGCAAGGCACAAACAGAGTTTTAAAACGGATAATGAAAAAAGCAAACATAAACAAACATATTACCGCTCATTGTGGACGCTACACTTTTTCAAGCGTAGCAATGGAACTAGGTTTTAGGGGTGAAATTGTACAAGAAATATTAAAACATTCAAAGATTAGCGAAACTGTGGGCTATATGAATTTTTCAAGAAAAGTACTTATTGAGGAAATGAAAAAATTTGAAAAATGATAACCACTAATCTATAATATTTTATAAATTATTTGTTTTTTTATATTAGCTTGCACAAAAGCACGACTTTTAGTCATAATTTAGATATTTATACGATAAAAAATATTCTTGAAATTGCTAAAAAATCGTTTTTTTTAGAAAATCACTTTAATTTTTAGAAAAACTATACAAAAAAGCCGTTTTTTTTAGAAATTCTCTTTAATTTTTAGAAAATCGGCTTTTTTTTTCAATATTTTTATAATTAGCTCCAAATATTCCTAACAGTCATCTACTAAAACAGTAAATACAGTAAATACAGTAAATAAATTGCTCTAAATTTCTGATAACCAAACAAATATACATTACCTAAAGCCAAAAAAACGGTAAATACTGAGTGAATAATGACACTTTTTAGT
>JAOZLS010000318.1 GCA_029934705.1 Bacteroidales bacterium
ATTAAAAGTCCTTCAAATGTGCAATTTATTTGTGAGTTGATTTGAAAAACGCCATCATCTTCAATTGTAAAGTCCGATGTTGTTGCCATTTCTAAATCACCAACCAAATCAACTTTTGCATTTGATTTTACAAAAAAATCTGTGTTATTCACTACTGGAGCTATATTAAGTTCTTGGGGTGATGTTCCATTAAAATTAACTGGCATCATCGAACCATCATCTGCAAGATTATTATTAAATGAATTTGCAAATGATGTTACTGTGAAATTTCCTTTCACATTTACTGAACTTGATAATTCAGTAGCGTCTCCAGAATCATCTCTGTGCATCAACAAGTCACCTGAACCATTATATATAAAATCACCATTAATATTTATTGTTTGATTAAAAATGTCATTAGTGAAGCTGGTTCCAAAGTTAAAATTCCCTGAATTAATTATTAAGTTTCCATTAATATTAACAACGGTTGTAGAGTTGTTTGATGCAATTCCAATATATTCAGTACCACCTGGTTGATTTATTGTTAAATCATTGAAACATAGATTAGCAGTAATACCACCGCCAACAATAGTAAAATCTTCTGGTAAATTTGCACTTGGATTAATAATAATATTTCCAAATTTATAACCTTCTGAATTATCTGAAATTGCTGTTGTTACATTCATTACACTTTTAACAAGACTTGAACCATCCCAGTCCCAGTTTATGTATTCAACAGTCGATCCTGGCTGAAAATCTTCTGTGCCTGCCCAAAGTATGCCATAAAAGTTGCCACTAGGGGAATAAGTAGGGCTATTAACTAACCTTTCATGATTTAATTTCATTATGCCACCACTTTCAATTGTTAAAAAAGATCCGCCAAAATCAACT
The DNA here is from genome assembly GCA_029934705.1 of Bacteroidales bacterium. Taxonomy (GTDB): domain Bacteria; phylum Bacteroidota; class Bacteroidia; order Bacteroidales; family JAADGE01; genus DZBS01. The sequence continues at coordinate 871 of JAOZLS010000318.1, forward strand.
TCCCAGGCATTCATATTAAAAGTACCTCCATCTTGAATTAATATTGTTCCTGCATCAACATCTAAATCTTCGGTACCATTCACTGTAATAGTTAAGCTACCTTCAACAACAGTTACATCTGAAATCGTGCTATTAAAATTTGAAATTAACAAATCGCCACCATCTATAATATAAATACCTTTACTAATAGCTGCTGATTGACCGATAGCTGCTCCTACAACTACATTATGTCGAATAATTATTGGAGCAGTTCCATAGTTCATTGCAGGATCATCATCGTTATCCCATACCGATGTTGAACTATTCCATCGCTCCCAATTACCTAATGTGTTATCTGTACCAATCCAAGAAGAATTGTTCGTTGTTCTCATAGTTCCATGTGCAATAGCTGTTCCTTCACCAGTAAAGTTAATTATATAAGTCCCTTCATCACTATCGTTATTTAATATTGTTACTGAACCTGTATGAGTTGCTACTGTTGCAGGTTTAAATTCAACTTTAAAAGTTGCCGATTCTCCTGGTGCTATAGGTGAACTTGGGTCTGCTCCACTCTGAGAATAAGCTGCACCAGCATAAGTAAACGGAGTTGTTAAAGTTAAATTTTGTGTTCCTAAATTTTTAATAACAACTGTTTTAATAATTCCAATATCTATTACGGTACTTCCAAAATCATAAGTAGAACCAGAGATATATTCTGTTGCTAAAATTTCAACAGATATTTCTTGTTCATCTAATGTTGTTGCATCGTCAGAAGGAACTATTGGTGTAGTATAATAGTTATATGTTTCGGTATTTGTTTCGTCCCAATTATAAGGGAAAATTGTAAAATAATAGCGTGTTCCACCAGTAAGTCCAGTAATAGTTGTTGAAGTGGTAGCAGTATTCGTTATAATAGCTGCAACTGTTGCATCGCCAACATTATCACCGATAGTATAATCAGTTCCGTCTGCAGGAGTTCCACTTGGAGCTGCATCAGCAGGTTTTATTAAAATAATATAACCATCGGCATTAGTGATAGTATTTGCAGCATCAAATGCTAAATCTATTGTAGATACACCTGTTGCTGTTGCTGTGAAAACTGCTGTATGTGCAGTAGGTTCAAGTGAGAGAGTATAAAATTCTTCTTCCTGCCCATAAGATGTTACTGAGCTATTTGTGGCATAGGCCTTTACATAGTATTTAGTTTCAAGTGTAAGACCCGTTAAAGCACTTGAAAAAGAGCCAACCCCTGTTCCATCGCTTGTAATACCGTCATTAATTCCTGTTGTTGGGTTTGTTGTTGTTGCCCAAACTATACCTCTTGCTGAGATTGAAGAACCTCCATTATCTGTAATAATACCACCGCTTGAAGCAGTGGTTGTTGTAATTAAAGAAGGAATTGTTGTTGTTAAAATTGGCTCTGTTGGTGTCATTCCTGCACCAAGATTATCAAAATAACCTTTGTCCGTGCTACTGTGAGCATGTAACCAACCAGCATATTTGTAATCTGCACCAGTATATGTTTCATCAACAGCAGAAGTTACACTTCCTCCTGTATATTTAGATTTATCTTGTGCATCAGCAGCTGATAATTTATCAGTAGAGGCTGTTCCTGCATCTTCCAAAAATGAAAGAGTCCAAGTTCCGTCAGTTAAGTATTCAACAAAAAAGTTTACTCCTACGTTACCATAAGTATGACTTGATGATGCAATTACCGTTGCTCCAGTAGGTAATGAACCTCCTGCAGAAAATCCTTGTGTAAATTTCACAAGTTCTAATTTATCCGAATTGTTAGTGTAAATAACTGCATAACCCTCTGCCGAAGCATCCATGAAATCGCTGTTATTGCATGCAAGAACCATTCCTGTTGCATTATTACTTATTCCCCAACCAGAAATAGATGTTCTACCATAATCCATCCAACCACACCATGTATTTTGGTTTGTTTTACTCAAACTCCAACCAGATATAGAAGCAGAGAGGTCATACGAAGCGTAACTATTATTAGGAGTTGTGCTTCCTGGTGTATTATCATACTCATTATCAGTCGCATCTCTTACCCAAGTGTCATTTGTGCTGTATGTTTTATCATCAGTACCGTCATAATCATCAATAATTACAAAAGTAGGTGCAATAAAAGTTTGCAGACCAGCATTAGAGGTTGAACCACTTTTGTTTCCATAGTTAAAAGTAAGCTGTCCAATTGTAATAGCATCTATTCCAATATTATTGTTTTCAGTTGCTGTTCCCGCAATATCTGCTGTTATAAAAATATATCCAGTATTACCTGCCGTTATTATTTGGTTAGTAAAAGAAGGGAAAAATTTTGAGCCAGCAACTCCTGGGTTCGTAAAAGTACTAAGTGTTGCATCACCAGCGTCTAATGTATTATTAATGGAGTATCTTACTTTTAAGTTTGTAATATCTGCTGCAATATAATTTCCAGTTGTAGTAATAGTAACTCCTTGTAATTCAGTGTCAGTTGTTGTTACTGCTAATGAAAATTTATGCAATATATGATTTGATTTGCCTTTGTTTACATTTGCTACGCCTATTTGTGTTCCATTATCTGCCAAAGTAATACCTGGCAAACCTGTAACAGTTCCATCGCAAGTAACATTTACCGTTGTTGCTCCACCGCCTGCATTTGTAATATTTTCGCCATTGAAAGGCGAGCTTGATGCAAGTAATCCAGCTTTTAGTCTTACGTAAATTGTTGTAGCAGAACCGTCATAAGAAGAAAGTGTGATTGGACTTCCAGACGCAAAAGGTGAATTACTTGAAGAAATTTCATAATTAGTAGGAGCAGTTATTGTAACATCTCCACTAAGAAAAGAACCAGATAATTCATAAGATTGTTCTGCTGAACCTCCTTGTGTTTCAACATAAGTAAAGCCTGTAAGAGTACTTGGCGAAATATAAAGTGTTGCTGTTCCTGCAATAATTGTTTGCAAACCTCCATCATAAGCAGTTCCTGTTTTGTTGCCACTCGCAAATGTTAAATCACCTGTTGTTATTGCACTTACATAAAAATCATTGGTTACAGTTGCTCCTGTTGCAATATCAGCTGTTATCCAAAAATAACCTGTTGCACCGTTGGTAATTGCTTGTGATAAGCCTGAAATTGTATGTGTGCCTGTTCCTAAACTTGTAGTTATATCAGAGCCTAATTGTGTTGCTACTCCAAAATTATCAGCTGTATTATACCACAATTGATATTTTGTTAAATCTGCTGCGGCATCATTTGTTGTTACAAATGCTACTGAATTTAATTCGGCATCAGATGTTGTTACAGCTGTTGTAAATTTATATATAGGATTTTTTAATGAGCCTTGTTGTAAATCTGCTGCCGCAACTGCTGGGTTAGATGATGCAAGGAGGATGTCTGGGTTGGATGAAGGAGTTCCGGTAAGTACAATATTCCGAATTCTTACACCTCTACCTAAAGTTCCATTATTACTGAATCTAAATTTTGTAGTTGCAGAAAAAGTTTGTGTTATCAAAATTGGACCTCCTGTAATATATGCAGAAGTAGAAGGAGTTGCACTTGTATACGTCGTTGCATTCCAAGATGAACCTCCGTTTGTTGAAAATTCAATCTTTAAAGGATAAGCAGTCCCTGAGCCAAAAGTTGCAACGTCAACATTTAAAGTAACTTCTGTATATGCACTTAAATCATAGTCACTTGTTATTATATAATCACTGGGACTCCCTGCGTCAACAAGATAGTAACTTCCTCTGTCAATATCATTTGTAGTTACATTATTAATGCCACTCCAAGATGCGTTTGGAAATGCACCTCCACCAGAAGAGCTAAATATTTGCCCAAGTCCCACTTGGCTAAATCCTGTTAAAAACACTGCTAAAAGGAGCAGTCGTGTAATTTTTTTGTAAAGTTGTATCATTATTGTTGAGTTTTTATTATATATATCGTACTAAAATTTAAAAGAAAAAAGTTTACTAAATTACACTTTTATTTTATTATGCGAAAATTTAATTTTTGTTTTCTGCAAGTCATCGTATCAATTTGTTAATAAACAGTGTGTTATTAGTAAATTTACTGTATTCTTTTTTAATAATTGATACGATAAAAATATCACAAACCCCTAAAGGGGCTTATCCTCTCATTGTTAGAGTGTTGATTTTATTTGTGAGATTCAATTAATG